>JBOHII010000409.1:0-3908 GCA_050725955.1 Pseudolabrys sp.
GGCGTCAGGAAAAAGAACTCCAGGATATCGATCGGCAGTTCGCGCTTGATGATTTCGATGTCGCGCAGGATCGATTCCTTGCTGTCGGCGGGAAAACCGAGAATGTAGCCGGCATAGGTGATGGCGCCGTGGTTGCGCCACATCTGCAACATCTCGCGGTATTCGGTGATCTTGTTCTGCCGCTTCTTCGCCGCGATCAGGTTATCGGGGTTGATATTTTCGAGCCCGATGAAGGCGCGGCGCACGCCGGCCCTGGTCGCCTTCTCGATGAAGCCCGGGATCTTGTGGCAGAGCGTGTCGACCTGAATCGTAAAGCCGATATTCATGCCCTCGCCGTGCCGCATCTCGATCATGCGGTCGAACAGGCTCTCCCATTCGCTGTTGCGGGCGAAATTGTCGTCGGTAATGAAAAAGCGCTTGATGCCTTCCGCGTAGTTCTCGCGAACGATCTTTTCCAGATCGTCGGCGCTACGGATGCGGCTCTTGCGCCCCTGCACGTTGATGATGGTACAGAACGAGCACTGGTACGGGCAGCCGCGGCCGAGGTCGATGCTCGACAGATTGCCGACGGTGCGCTGGACGTGCTTGCGCGGCAGATAGGGCGGCGGCTCGCCGGCGAGTTGCGGCAGGTCGTCCATGTGATTGTACAGCGGCTTAAGCACTCCGGCGAAGGCGTCGCGCAACACGTCATCGAGCCGGCGTTCCTCGGCCTCGCCGGCGAAGAACGAAATGCCGAGGGCTTGCGCCGCTTTGATGTCGGCCGGTAATTCCGGCAGCATCGAGATGCAGCCGGAGATGTGGAACCCACCGATACAGACCGGCAGTCCGGCGTCGATAAACGACCGCGCCAGATCGACCGCGCGCGGAAACTGGTTCGACTGCACACCGACCAACCCGATCAGACAACGGCCACCTTGGCGGCGGATCAAGTTGATGATTTTTTCGGGGCGAACGCGGCGGTTGGTTTCGTCGTAGGTGTGTAGCCGGATGTCGACGCCTGTGCCGAGCACTTCACGGCGCTTGACGTCCTCCGCCAAGGCATTGAGACACGCCAGAGTGTTGGAGGGAATTGCCGAACGCAGCCACTGGATAGGATAGCCGTCGTCGTCGTAATGCGTCGGCTTGATCATCACGAAGTGGAAGATTGCCGGCGCATTGTTGTTATTAGAAGACATCCCCACTCCCACGCCGGCACCTGGATGCAACGGCGCGCTTTTCGACAATCCCCGCGCGACGCAAGTCTTGCCCTTTATTGGCCGAAAAGTCGAGCGTTTACACGAATATACTCGTCGCCTGGTAAAATGGCTCTATAATCCCCACATATACTCTATCGGTTATTGTTTTCGGCTCTCGCCGGCAGTGGAGATTGGTGATGGATAAATTTAATTATGACGCGCCGGCAGAGCTTTTTCCCTCGCGAAATCGCAAGGTCGCCAGCAAGATAAGGTATCGCCGCTTCGAGCGCGCCGCCGAAGCCATCCGTTACGCCGTCGAGGAGTTGCCCGAGCCGCTATTGCTCGGCGCATATATTGAAATCGACGAAGAGCGGCTCGGTCACAAGGATATCCGCGCGCTCTACGAGAGCGACAATTATCCGTTCAAGAAGCCCGCTAACTAAACGCGCGCGCCGGCCATCTGTCGGTCGATCGAACCAACTGTCTGACCTGCGACCGGCGTTGCGAATTCTCAACGCGCATGGCCGCGGAACGTCGGTTCACGCGGACCGATTGAGGCGACATCGCCAAAAACCGGGGGCCGTTCGCCAAAGTTCCGCCATATCGCGGCCAAAACGGCGCCGTTCACCGCTTTTTCAACCCTCTGTGATGGGCTCTTGGGAACTGTGGCGGCGTAAATACGTTAGCGCTGCGAAACGTAGTGAACCTTTGCCAAAGCCGGCCCGACGAATAGGCATGACCTCGGAGGCTGCCATGAACTGGTCGATGTACACCGCCGACCGCACCACCCACCTGAAGATCGTGGTGGTCGGTCTTGCTGCCGCGCTGCTGATCTCGGTGATCGGCATTGCCGCGCAGCAGTTCAATCTCGGCACTGATGTCTTGACCGCGCAGTCCCCGACCGTGATCAAGGCCGGCGGCCCGGTGGTGCTGACTGACCGCGCCGGCCCGATCATCCGCTGAAAAATTCCCCTTATTCGGTTTCAACCGACCTTCCCCATTGGCGCGCCGCATTTGCGGCGCTTTTTTTTGTGACATAGGCGAATCAACAAAAATCGCCGACAACTGCGGATATGCAGCGCCAGTCCTCGCGTATCGCTCTCTTTACCTTGGCCGTCGGCCTGTTGCTGGCGCCGCCGATCGCACGCGCGCAAAGCGCGCCGCCCAGCGCCGCGGCGCTTTCCGAGTATCAAGCCAAGCTCGCGCAATATAACGATGTCCGGCAGGCCTACGACGCCGAGGCCGAAGTCTATTGGAACGCGGTGATCGCCAAGCGTCACCTGCGCAACAGTAAGCGTCGCAAGCATCAGCCGATCGCACTTGCCGACTATGTGCTCACGCAACCGCCGCTCTATAGCGGGCCGCCGCGGCCGATCAACCCGGCGACGCCCGGGCCGGCGCCAGTGGAAAAACCGCCGATCCCGGTGATCGCGGATTTCCTCAAGGCCGCCGCCGAACAATACGATTTCGTGCCGCAACGCCCGGCGAGCGAACTCGACTTCAAACGCGCCTACGCCAAGGCCGCGCTCGCGGCCGGCCTGACGCGCGATCAGATTGTCGGCGTCTATGCCTTCGAGACCGGCGGCAACGGCACCTACGACATGCAGGCCGGCGTCTCGCCCACCCGGCCGCGCGCGATCTCGCCCGCCATCGGCTACAACCAGTTGCTCAGTACCAATTCGGTCTCGCTGCTTGCCGAGCATGGCGACAGTCTGCTGGCGGCGCTGCGGCAAAAGAGTAAAGCGGCCACCGGCGACGCCCGGCCGGCGCTGGAACACAAAATCGAGGCGCTGAAGCGAATGATCGCATTCAGCCGCAGCGTGCCCGATTCATGGACCGCGCACGACCGCCTGGCCAAGACCACGGCGGGCGGCTTCGGCATCCACGCCGCCATTCTCGATATCGATATGGGGCCTCTGCTACAGGTGCAGAAACTCGTCAATTCGGTGCATTTCGCGCGCGCCAAAGGCTACTTGGCGCCGCTCAGCGCCGCCGAATTGGAGCTGATGAACCTCACCGGGGACGGCAACGGCTTCGATATGGTGACCATGCCGGCCGCCTTGCGCGAACTGGTGCCGACCGCGAATTTCTTCCAGCAGTCGGGCTACGCGCGCAATCCGGTAGCGCGCCGCACCGGCGTGGTGGCGAACCTGGTGGCGGAAATCGAAGGCAAGATGATGCGCGCCTCGCAGGCGCCCGGCGCCCGGGATTTGGCGGCGGTATTTTAGCGGCGAACGCCATGCCGCTTGCCGGCTTTAATTCGACAGATGCAATTGCGTGATCTTGAAGCTGATATTGTCGAACGTCGAGATGATTTCGCTCGCCGAAGCGAAAGGACTAACGCTTCCTAAATGCCCCACCTCTTTCAACGCAACCGAATAGCAGCGGCGATCCGACGGCGCACATGCGGGCCGCTGCTGCGGCCCTAATCCATGGCAATTCGGCTGCCCGTCGCCCCGTTCAGCCGCCGCTTGAGATGGAAACTTGCTGGCTAGTCGGCGCACTTGCCGACATGGGCCGCGTAGGCGGCGATTGCGCCGGGGTCACCCGCTTCCAGCTGGGCGAAGGCTTCCAAATAGCTCTTGGTCGAGGGGTCATCGCAGGCGCGGCCGGCCCATTACTTCTCAATCGGATAGCCGACAATGCTGCCCCATTCGGTCCACGAGCCGTCGTAGATCTTGATGTTGGAGTGGCCGAGAATCTGGCTCAGCGCGATCCAGGCGATGGTGGGCG
>JBOHII010000410.1:0-2245 GCA_050725955.1 Pseudolabrys sp.
CAACAATGTCGACCACTGCACCCGGCTTTGCCACGCTTCTTCTGTGGCCGCGCTGCTTGAAGGCGTCGGCTCAGGCGCGGTCTCGGCTAGCTTCAACGAGTGTAAGAACTCCGACGTCATCATCGCCATAGGCTGCAATCCAACGGAGAACCATCCGGTCGCCGCCACCTTCTTCAAGCAGGCGGCCAAGCGCGGCGCCAAGCTCGTCGTCATGGATCCGCGCGGGCAGGCCCTTAAGCGCCACGCCTGGCAGATGATGCAGTTCAAGAACGGCACCGACGTCGCCATGCTCAACGGCATGCTTAACGTCATCATCGGCGAGAAGCTCTACGACCAGCAATACGTGCAAACCTACGTCGAGGGCTTCGACCAGCTCAAGGAACACGTGAAGGATTTCACGCCCGAGGAGATGGAGCCGATCTGCGGCACTGCCGCCGATACCATCCGCAACGTCGCCCGCGCCTATGCGCGCGCCGAAAGCGCCATCATCTTCTGGGGCATGGGCGTCTCGCAGCACACGCACGGCACCGACAATGCGCGCTGTCTCATTGCGCTGTCGCTGATCTGCGGCCAGGTCGGCCGTCCCGGCACCGGCCTGCATCCGCTGCGCGGCCAAAATAACGTACAAGGCGCGTCGGACGCGGGCCTGATCCCGATGTTCTTCCCCGACTACAAGTCGGTCGAGAATCCCGAGCAGATCGGTAAATACGAGAAGGCCTGGGGCAAGAAGCTCGATCCGAAGAAGGGCAAGACCGTCGTTGAGATCATGGACGCGGTGCATGCCGACGAGATCAAGGGCATGTACATCATGGGCGAAAACCCGGCGATGTCCGATCCCGATCTCAACCACGCGCGCGGCGCGCTGGCGCACTTGGAGCATCTCGTGGTGCAGGACATCTTCCTGACCGAGACCTGTTCCTACGCCGACGTCATCCTGCCCGCGAGCGCCTGGCCGGAGAAGGACGGCACTGTCACCAACACCAACCGGCAAGTGCAGATGGGTCGCGCCGCGCTGCCGCTGCCGGGAGAGACGCGCCAGGACCTCTGGATCATTCAGGATCTCGCCCAGCGCATGGGCGAGAAGTGGAATTATAAGCACGTCGGCGAAGTGTTTGAGGAAATGGCGCGGCTGATGCCGGCGCTCGACAACATCACCTGGGACCGCGTCGAGCGCGAGGATCACGTCACTTATCCGGTTGACGGACCTGACGTGCCCGGCCGCGATGTGGTGTTCGACAAGGGCTTTCCGCGCCCGGGTGGCTTCGGCAAGCTTGTCGCGGCGAAGTTGCAGCCGCCGAACGAGACGCCGGACCACGACTTCCCGTTCATCCTCACCACCGGCCGCCAGCTCGAGCATTGGCACACCGGCGCCATGACAAGGCGCGCCAGCGTGCTCGACGCGCTGGAGCCGCAGGCGGTCGCCTCCGTGTCGCGCGGCACGCTGGAGAAGCTGGGCCTGAAACCGGGCGACATGCTGCGCGTGACCACGCGGCGCGGCGAAGTCGAACTGGCCTCGCGCCAGGACGACGCCATCCCCGACGGCGTCATCTTCATCCCGTTCGCCTACGTGGAAGCGGCGGCCAATATCCTGACCAACCCGGCGCTCGATCCGTTCGGCAAAATCCCCGAATTTAAATTCTGCGCCGCGCGGGTGGAGAAGGCCGAGCCGCAGCAGGAAGCCGCGGAGTAAAGCGGGCCATTTACGGACGCGCCGTGAACCGCCGGGCCAAGCCCGGCGGTCACGGCGAAGCAGTTAGAAATTCGCGCCGAAACGAGAGCAGTTTAGCCGCGCTTGTCGAGAGACTTCAGCAGCCGCTTGGCCACTTCTTGGTCGAGGATGGTGACGCTGTTGATCGCCTCGTAGCCGTTTTCCCCGGCCTCATAGTCGACGGTCACCGCATCGCCTGCTTTCAGCGACGCTGGAATGGCGACCGTCTTCGGTATGTCGGCAAACTGCGACAGGTCGTCGAGGGTGATGGTGCGGGTGACAGGCTCCCAGGCGGTGACCGTCGCCGAGAGGTTTTCGGCAAGGGCCGGGGTGAGGCTCACAGCCAGCAGGCCGCCGGCCACAAGAAACGCGCGCGTGATCATGTGCGAAAATCCTTTCAGGATTTACAAAGGGTTGATCGTTGCTCTGGCGGCTCATGTCGCGACCGGCTGTTCGCCGGTGGCTTGGGTCCTCTGGCCGCCGTTTCGAGCAGCCGCAAGAGGCTTACGCGGGGCGCGTTTCATTCCGCGGCCGCAT
>JBOHII010000411.1:0-4618 GCA_050725955.1 Pseudolabrys sp.
TGTCAGATAAGCCGGCGTATAGACGTGGCCGGTCATCGACAGGTATTTCTGCACTTCCTGGAATTTCTGAGAGTAGATCTGGGTCAGCGGATTTTCCTGCCCGTCCATCACGCCGGTTTGCAGCGCGACGAACACCTCCTTGAGCGACATCGGGCTCGGATTGGCGCCGTAGGCCTGGAACATCTTCACGCGCCAAACGCCCTTTGGCACGCGCAGCTTGATGCCTTGCAGGTCCGCCGGCTTCACGATCGGACGCTTGTTGTTGGTGATCTGGCGGAAGCCGTTCTCCCAGACGCCGAGGATGTGATAGCCGGCCTTTGCCGCAACCGGCACCAGCATCGGCCGCACCACCGCGTTGGCGATGCGCGCCGCATGGCCGCGGTCGCGCACCAGATAAGGCATCTCGAACACACCGAATTCGGGCGCGACCGAGGTCATCACCGTTGACGGCAGCGCCAGATCGACGGTGCCGAGCTTGAGCTTCTTCAAGAGTTCGCTGTCGCCGCCAAGCTGGCTTGAGCCGTAAACCACGACCTTGGCTTTGTTGCCGAGCTTGGCGTTGGCGCGCGCGGCAAACAGGTCGGCGGATTGCGCAAAGAGCGAGCCGGGCGCACCGACATGGCCGAACTTGATTTCGGTTTGCGCGGTGGCGCTTCCCGCCGATAGCGCGGTAGCGAAGGCAATGGCGAGCAAGGCTTTTGAAAGCCGCATGATGTCCTCCCGAGGATTTTGTGGTTCCGCCGGGCCGTGGGCTGTCGGACTCGGCCGGCGGTCGTTATTATTTCGGTTATCAATGCAAAACTGCGCGACTTTCGCAAGCGGGCGGTTGTCGCGGTACGGCAGCGAAAGAGTGACCGAATGCTGCGATTGGCGGGGATTTTATTGGCCTTGGGCGCGACCTTGGGCGCGACTTTGGCGGCGGGCGAGGCGCAGGCGCTGGACAAGGTCCGCTTCGGCACCAACTGGGTGGCGGAGGCCGAGCATGGCGGCTTCTACCAGGCGCTCGCCGACGGCACCTATCGGAAATACGGCCTCGACGTGACCATCGTGCCGGGCGGGCCGAACGTGAACAACCGCATCCTGCTGCCGGTCGGCAAGCTCGACTTCTTCATGAGCGCCAATTCGCTGCAATCGTTCGACGCGGTCTAGCACAACGTCCCGATCGTGGCCGTGGCGGCGAGTTTCCAGAAAGATCCGCAGGTGCTGATCGCCAATCCGGGCGTCGAGCACCTCGCGGACCTGAAGAAGCTCACGCTGTTTGTCTCGAAGGAAGGCATGATCAGCTATTTCCAATGGCTGAAGGCCGACTACGGCTTCGAGGAACGGAAAGTGAAGCCCTACACCTTCAATGCGCAACCATTCCTCGCCGACAAGAATTCCGCCATGCAGGGCTATGTCACGTCCGAGCCTTACGCGGTCGAAACGCAGGGCCACTTCAAGCCGAAAGTGTTCCTGCTCGCCGATCACGGCTTCAACACCTATTCGACTTTGATCGAGACGCGGCGCGATCTGGTGGAGAAACAGCCCGACTTGGTGCAGCGCTTTGTCGATGCTTCCGCCATCGGCTGGTATCACTATATCTATGGCGATGCGTCCGCCGGCAATGCGCTGATCAAGAAACAGAACCCGGAAATGACCGATGCGCTGCTCGCCTATTCGATCGGCAAGATGAAGGAATTCGGCATTGTCGATTCCGGTGACTCGATCAAGCTCGGCATCGGCGCCATGACCGACGCGCGCTGGCAAAGCTTCTTCGACAAGATGGTGCGCGCCGGCGTGGTGAAAGCCGGCCTCGACTATAAGCGCGGCTATACGCTGCAATTCGTCAACAAGGGCGTCGGCGTCGCGTTGCGGCGCAAATGAATTCGGAGGGCGCGCCCATCGTCTCGCTGCGCAGCGTCGGCAAGACGTTCGAAAGGCGCACGGTCGCGCTTGATGGCCTCAGCCTCAGCGTACGCGGCGGCGAATTCGTTTCGCTGCTGGGGCCGTCCGGCTGCGGCAAGTCGACCGCGCTGCGCATTGTGGCGGGCTTGAGCGCGCCGTCCGCCGGTGCGGTCGAATGGCCAAGCGAGGTGCAGCCGGGCCATATCGGTTTCGTGTTCCAGGAGCCGACGCTGATGCCCTGGGCGGACGTCGCCGCCAATGTGCGGCTGCCGCTCAAGCTTGCCCGTGGCGACGATGCGTCATCGCACGCCGCCGTGGAGCGGGCGCTGGCGCGCGTCGGGCTCGCCGATTTCGCCGGCGCGTTCCCGCGCGAACTCTCCGGCGGCATGAAGATGCGCGCCTCGATCGCGCGTGCGCTGGCGACCGAGCCGCAACTGCTGTTGATGGACGAGCCGTTCGCCGCGCTCGACGAGATCACTCGCTTCAGGCTCAACAACGATCTGCTGGCGCTGTGGCACGCGCTGCGCCGCACGGTGATCTTCGTCACCCACTCGGTGTTCGAGTCGGTCTATCTGTCGCAACGCATCGTGGTCATGACCCCGCGGCCGGGCCGCGTGTCGGCTGAAATCGACATCCCGGCGCCCTATCCGCGCGACGAACATTTTCGCACCTCGCCCGAATATGGCGGATATTGCCGCACCGTTTCCGCGGCGCTGTCGCAGGCGATGGCAGGCGCGCCATGAGCGAGCGGGCGCTGCGCATCGTGCTGCCGATTTTCGTGCTCGCGCTCGTGCTGCTGATTTGGCACGCCGTGGTGCACATCTTTGCCGTTCCGCCCTACGTCTTGCCGGGTCCGGGGCTGGTTTTGTCCACGCTGATCGCGGACCGCGGCCTTTTGCTGCACTCTCTGTGGGTGACGCTGGTCACCACCTTCGAGGGCTTTGTCCTCGCCGGCCTAGGCGGCATCGGCCTGGCGATCCTGTTTAGCCAGTCACGGCTGATCGAGTACTCGTTTTATCCTTACGCGGTGATCCTGCAAGTGACGCCGGTCGTCGCCGTTGCTCCGCTGCTGCTGATCTATCTGCCGCAGCCCTTGGCGGTGCTCGCCTGCGCCTGGATCGTGGCGTTCTTCCCGGTGCTCGCCAACACCACGCTCGGCCTGAAATCGGTCGACCACAATCTCATCGCGCTGTTCGAGCTCTACAAGGCGTCGCGCTGGCAAGTGCTGTGGAACCTGAAGCTGCCATCGGCGCTGCCGCAGATGCTCGCCGGCCTGCGCATCGCCGGCGGGCTGTCGCTGATCGGCGCGGTGGTGGCGGAAATCGCCGCCGGCTCGGCCGGCGCCGGCTCGGGGCTCGCCTACCGTATCGCCGAGTCCGGCTACCGGCTGAATATCCCGCGCATGTTCGCCGCGCTTTTGCTGCTGTCGCTTGCCGGCGTTGCGATCTTTTTCGCGCTGTCGTTCGTGAACTATCTTTGCCTGCATCGCTGGCACGAAAGTACCGTCAAACGCGAATCCTAGAACGCGAATTGCGCCAGCGCGCCGAGTGCGGCCATCGCCACCACCACCTCGATCAATCCGCGGTGCAGCCCGAAGGCGAGCAGCGCCGCAACCGCCGCCAATACGGCGGCGCGGATATCGAGCGCCAGCGGATCAAACGCATACCAGCGCAGCGGGCCCCAATGCATCTCGGTCACCGTGCCGAACAGCACGTGCAGTGCGAACCAGACCGACAGATTGAGAATGACGCCGACGACGGCCGCGGTGATGGCGGCGAGCGCCCCGGCAAGCCGTTTGTTGCCGCGCAGTTCCTCGATGAACGGCGCGCCGGCGAAGATCCACAGCATCGACGGCACGAAAGTGACCCACGTCGTCATCGCCGCGCCGAGCAGGCCGGCGGCGAGCGGGGTAAACGGTGCCGGTTCGCGGAATGCCGCCAGGAACCCCACGAATTGCGTGACCAGGATCAGCGGCCCCGGCGTGGTCTCGGCGAGGCCGAGGCCGTCGACCATTTCCGGCGCGGTCAGCCAGCCGTGGGTCTCCACCGCCTGCTGCGCCATGTAAGCAAGCACGGCATAGGCACCGCCGAAGGTCACCACCGCCAGCTTGGAGAAGAACAGACCGACCGCGACCAGCACGTGGCCGCCACCGAGTATGAGCGCGGCGAGGGCGATCGGCGCCCACCAGAGCGCGAGGCCGATCGCAGTCGAAGCCGCAAACTGCCGCCAACGCCCTTTACGCTTCGGAGCATCAATCGTCCCGGTCCCGGCCAACGCCAATTGCTCTGGCGCGCGTTGCGCCACAACAAAGCCGGTCAGCGCCGCAGCGATAACGATCAGCGGAAAGGGCAGCGCGAGAAAATAAATGCCGATAAAGCCGAGCGCCGCCACCGTGACCAGCAATCGGCTTTTGAGCGACCGCTTGCCGATGCGAATGAGTGCTTCGACCACGATCACCAGCACCGCGGCCTTGATGCCAAACAGCGCGCCGTCCACCGGGCCGAGTCCGCTGCCATAGACGTAAAGCAGGCTCAGGCCCAGCATCACCAGCGCGCCCGGCAGCACGAAGAGAATGCCCGCCGCCAGGCCCCCGCGGATGCCGTGCATCAGCCAGCCCGCATAGGTCGCGAGTTGTTGCGCCTCGGGACCGGGCAGCAACATGCAGAAATTGAGCGCGTGCAGGAAACGGCTTTCACCGATCCAGCGCTTTTCTTCGACCAGCAGCCGGTGCAGC
>JBOHII010000412.1:0-2187 GCA_050725955.1 Pseudolabrys sp.
GCCGAAGCCCGGCCTCACCGCGCTGCCGATCGAGCAGATCAAGGCCGTGGTCAAGTCGACCGACGCGCAGCAAGACGCGCTCAAGCAATTGCAGGACGCTACCGACAAGGCGGTTTCGTTGTTGCAAGCGGCTTGTCCGGAGCAAGTGCCGCTCACCCCGACCGGCCGGCTGGCGGTAATGGAAAAGCGCCTGAAAGCGATGATCGACGCGGCCAATACGGTGAAGCCCGCGCTGAATGGTTTCTACACATCGCTGTCGAACGAGCAGAAGGCCCGTTTCGATCGACTCGGGCGGCAACTGGCGAAGTCGAACGGTTGATCGCCGGCGCATGAATCAAAAAGGGCGGTCCGCGCGGCCGCCCTTTTTCTTTCCGCTGTTTGCGAAGCCTACTCCGCCGCCAGCCGCACCGCCGGCGCCGCCGCCTTGATGTCGGGCGTGACGTGGCTTTAGAACTTGGTGAAATTCTTCTGGAACATGCCGACCAGTTCGCGCGCGGTCTTGTCGAAGCCCGCTTTGTCCTTCCAGGTCTTGAACGGGTTGAGCAGATGCGGCTCGACGCCCGGAACGGAAGTCGGCACCGAGAAGCCGAAATAGGGATCGGTGCGGAAATCCGCATCCTTGAGCGAGCCATTGAGCGCGGCGGTCAACAGCGTGCGCGTCGCCTTGATCGGCATGCGGCGCCCTTCGCCGTATTTGCCGCCGGTCCAGCCGGAATTTACCAGCCAGCAGTCGACCTTGTGCTTGTTGATGTAGTCGCGCAGCAGGTCGGCATAAACGGACGGATGCCGCGGCAGGAATGGCGCGCCGAAGCAGGTGGAGAATTCCGGCTGCACGCCGACCAGGCCCTTCTCGGTGCCGGCGACTTTGGCGGTATAACCGGAGAGGAAGTGGTACATCGCCTGCGTCGCCGTGAGCTTGGCGATCGGCGGCATCACGCCGTAGGCATCGGCGGTCAAGAAGATGATGTTCTTCGGGTGCCCGGCGCGGCCCGTGCGCGACGCGTTCGGGATGAAGTCGAGCGGATAGGCCGAGCGGGTATTCTCGGTCTTGCTGTCGTTGTCGAAATCGCATTTGCGCGTTTGCGGATCGAACACGACGTTTTCCAGGACCGAGCCGAAACGCAGCGTAGCGTCGTAGATCTGCGGCTCGGCCTCGCGCGTCAGCCGTATGCATTTGGCGTAGCAGCCGCCCTCGAAATTGAAGATGCCGTCCGGGCCCCAGCCGTGTTCATCGTCACCGATGAGCGTGCGGTTGGGATCGGCCGAGAGCGTGGTCTTGCCGGTACCCGAGAGGCCGAAGAACAGCGCGCTATCCCCGTTCGGACCGACATTGGCCGAGCAGTGCATCGGCACCACGTTCTGCGCCGGCAGATAGAAATTGAGCGTGGTGAACACCGACTTCTTCATCTCACCGGCGTAGGACGTGCCGCAGATCAGCACGATCTTGCGGGTGAAATCGATCGCCACCATGGTGTCGGAGCCTTCGCGGCCGCCATGCCGTTTGGCATCGGGCCGGAACGACGGCAGATCGACGATGGTGAGGTCGGGAACAAAGCCCGCAAGTTCCGATCGTTCGGGGCGAATCAGCAATTGCCGGATGAACAGCGAGTGCCAGGCGTATTCGGTGAACACGCGCGCCTTGATCCGGTATTTCGCATCGGCGCCGCCGTAGAGATCCTGCGCGAACAGCTTGCGGCCTTTGGCGTGCGCGATGAAATCGGCGAGCAGCGTGTCGAAATTCTGCTGCGACATTTTTCGGTTGCCGTCCCACCACACTGAATTCTCGGTGAGCGCATCGACAACCGTGTGTTTGTCCTTGGGCGAGCGGCCGGTGTGGTGGCCGGTTTCGGCGCAGAGCGCGCCGCCTTCGACCAGCGCGGCTTCGCCGGCTTGGACGGCGTGCTCGTAGAGCGTGGGTTCGCTGAGATTCCAGTGGACCGTGCCGAGGTCTTTGAAACCGAACTTATCGGCGCCATAGGCGTCGTTCCGCAAACCCGTTTCTTGCACGCGAATTCCTCCCCTACGCGCTGGCCGTTTCCGGCCAATCCTCTCACAGTCACTCAGTCTTTTGGGGGCCTAAGCTTCAGTATAGCCCGATATCGAAAAGCGCGCGACCATAGTCACGAACAACCTTAAAGCCAAGATCAAATCCCAGGCAGGAACGCGGGTCCGCATTGCGCTGCATCA
>JBOHII010000413.1:0-5282 GCA_050725955.1 Pseudolabrys sp.
CGCACCATCGGCGCGCAGCCCGAGGCCTGCACGGCTACCATCCGCGGTCGTTTGCTGCCGATAAAGCCGATCGCCTCGAGTTCGGCGAACGCCTTCCACATGCCGATCAGCCCGGTGCCGCCGCCGGTCGGATAGAATATCACGTCCGGCACCGTCCAATCGAGTTGCTCGGCGAGTTCGAGCCCCATCGTTTTCTTGCCCTCGATCCGGTACGGCTCCTTCAAGGTCGAAGTGTCGAACCAGCCGACCTTCGCCTTGCCTTCGCCGACGATCTTGCCGCAATCGTCGATCAACCCGTTGACGCGGTAGACGGTCGCGCCCTGCAGCGCGATCTCGCTGACGTTCACCTCCGGCGTATCCTCCGGACAGAAGATCGTTGTCTTGATACCGGCATGCGAGGCGTATGCCGCAAGCGCCGCACCGGCATTGCCGTTGGTCGGCATCGCCATGTGCTTGATGCCCAGCGCTTTCGCCATCGACACCGCCATCACCAGCCCGCGCGCCTTGAACGAACCGGTCGGCAAACGGCCCTCGTCCTTCACCAGGATTTCGCCGCCGCCGAGCTTGGCTTCGAGTTTCGGCATGCGGATCAGCGGTGTGATCGCTTCGCCCAGGCTGACGATGTTGGCGGGATCGCGCACCGGCAGCAATTCGCGATAGCGCCACAGATCGGGCGCGCGCGCGGCGAGCTTCGCCTTGCTCAGCGCCTTGGCGACGCCGGCGAGGTCGTAGCGCACCAGCAGCGGCTTGCCCGCGCGCGAAAGGTTATGGATCCGGTCCGCCTCGTGGCGCTCGCCGGTCATCGCGCATTCGAGATGGCTGACGAAGCTCGGCCGCTCGGCCCTCAGATTGTCGTCGTATTGCATCGTTTCACTCCAACTTACTCTTTGCGCGCCTTGAACACTACGAAATGCGACAGCGAGAAATTGACCGCGAAGCTGACCGCAATCGACAGCAGCTTCGCCGCTACCAACGGCATGACATAGGACAGCGCAAACAGCGTCGCCGTACTGGACACCATGCCGGCAACGCCGGAGGCGGCGAAGGTCGCGTAGTCGCGCCAGCGCAGGACGCGCCCCGATTCCGGGCCGAAGGTGACCATGGAATTCATCATGTAGGAAAAGCTCACTGCCACCAGCCAGGCCAGCACATTGGCCGGCACCAGCGGCCAGCCCAGCACCCGCGCCGTGGTCCAGAACACGCCGAAATCGATGGCCGTGTTGACCAGCCCCACCAGGGCGAAGGTCGCGGCCTTGAGCGCGACCGCGCGCTCATGCCAGGCCACGGTGAGACGGTCCATGAGGTTCTTGAGGGAGGCAGGAATCATGATCCGTTCATACCATTTTGAGGCGGGCGCGACAGTGCGGCCCCATTGCGCTATAAATCGCGCCGAAAGCCAGCCACGGGTTGACGAATATGCCGGCCAAATCGACCAGATCAACCGCCCGCGCGACACGCACGCCGTCGGGGAACGGTTTGTCGATCGTGGTGCCGGTGTTCAACGAGGCCAAGGGGCTCGCCGCCCTGCACGACCGCATCGCAGAAGTGGCGCGCTGGCTCAAGACCAAGCGCAATCTTGCGACCGAAGTCATCTATGTCGACGACGGCAGCAGCGACGACACCAACCATATCGCCAACTCGCTCATCGCCGATCCGCTCGACGTGCAGGTGGTCACGCTTTCGCGCAACTTCGGCAAGGAGGCCGCCCTGCTCGCCGGTCTCGACCATGCCCGGCTCGGCGCCGTCCTGTTCATGGACGGCGACGGCCAGCACCCGCCCGACCTGGTCGAGACGCTGGTCGCGCGCTGGTTCGAAGACGGCTACGACGTGGTCTATACCGCCAAGGCTCACCGCGAGAACGAACCCTGGCTGCGCCGCTTCGGCGTGCACTGGTTCTACGCGTTGATCAATCTGGGTGCGCGGCAGAAAATTCCCGAGGACGCCGGCGATTTCCGCCTGCTGTCGCCGCGCGCCGCGGCGGCGCTGCGGCAAATGCCCGAACGCAGCCGTTTCTTCAAGGGACTGTCGAGCTGGATCGGCTTCAAGCAGGTGCGCGTCGACTACCGGCCGGCCGCGCGCGCGCACGGCAAGACCACCTGGAACCTGCGGACCCTGATCGGGCTTTCGATCGAGGGGCTGACCTCGTTCACGGTGGCGCCGCTGCGCGTCGCGAGCATGCTCGGGCTGCTGCTCGCCGCCACCGCCTTGCTGTTCGGCGCCTGGATCCTGGTGCAGACGCTGCTGTTCGGCCAGGACGTGCCTGGCTACCCGTCGGTGGTGGTCGGCCTGATGGTGCTCGGCGGCGTGCAGCTGATCATGATCGGCGTGCTGGGCGAATATGTCGGCAAAATGCTGTCCGAAATCAAAGCGCGCCCGGTCTACTTCGTCGCCGAACAAAAACTGAAGCGCGCGGCGGTTTCCGCCGATGAGCCGGCGAAGCCGCATTCGGCAGCGTCGCGCGCAGCGGAGTAAGGCGAACGTGGCCAATGCCGGCCGCCGCATCTGGCTGTGCGCCGACGACTACGGCATTTCCCCCGCGGTCAATACGGCAATCCGCGAATTGATCGTGCGCGGACGCATCAATGCCACCTCGGTGATGACGGCGGCGCCGCATTTCGGCGGCGATGAGGCCGCAGCGCTCGCCATGCTCAATGCCGGGCAGCCGCGCGCGGCGTTGGGCCTGCATGTCACGCTGACCGCGCCGTTCAAGCCGCTGAGCCAGGGCTTCACGCCGCTCACCCAAGGCCATTTCCCGCCGCTGGCAAAAATGATGCGCGCGGCGCTCGCGCGACGTCTCAAGCCCGAGCGGCTCGCGATCGAGATCGCGACGCAAGTCGAGGCCTTCGTCATGGCCTTTGGCCGGCCGCCCGATTTCATCGACGGCCACCAGCATATCCACCTGTTTCCGCAGGTGCGCGATGCCGTGCTCAAAGTGGCGGCAGAGGCGGCGCCCGACGCCTGGGTCAGGCAATGCGGGCGCCCGAGTACGGCGCCGCGCGTGCACCTCGTCAAGGAACTGCTGCTCGACGTGTTGAGCCTGGCGTTTCGCCGCAAGGCGCGGCGGCTGGGAGTCGCCACCAATCCGGGTTTTGCCGGCGCCTACGATTTCGCCAGCGATTTTGCCGCTACCTTCCCGCAATTCCTGAAAGGGCTGCCGGACGGCGGGCTGATCATGTGTCATCCCGGTATTGTCGACGCCGAGTTGCAACGGCTCGATCCGATCACCGGGCAGCGCGAACGGGAATTCGCCTATTTCAAATCGGATGAGTTTGGGCGCGCGTTGGCCGCGCACGGCGTTGCTTTGGCAACTCCGGAGAAAGCCTAAAGCACCTCGACTTTGGCACCTACTTTCACGCGCTCGTAGAGATCGATCACATCGGCATTGCGCAGGCGGATGCAGCCCGAGGAGACGTTGTGGCCGATGGTCCAGGGCTCGTTCGAGCCGTGGATGCGGTAGAGCGTCGAGCCGAGATAAAGCGCGCGCGCGCCAAGGGGATTGTCCGGACCGCCCGCCATGAAATGCGGCAAATTGGGCTGGCGCTGCAGCATCTCGTCCGGCGGCACCCAATCCGGCCATTCCTTCTTGGCGGAAACCCTGTGCTCGCCCGACCAAGTAAAGCCGGGCCGGCCGACGCCAATGCCGTAGCGCATTGCCTTGCCCGCCGCCTCGACCAGATAGAGGAAGTGATGCGGCGTATCGATCACGATGGTGCCGGGCTTTTCGGAGGTTTGATAATCGACGCGCTGGCGCAAATAGCGCGGCTCGATCTCGAAGCCGGGCAAGTGCTGCTCGAGCGACGCATTGACCGCCGGGCCGGTGCTGGCGAGTACCTGGTGCGGGCCCCGCACGGCATAAGGATAAAACACCGGCGGCGGTGGGGCCGGCGGCGCCGCGTCTTCGCCGAATAGATATTGGATGAAGCCGCCGCCAAGGCTCGCCTGCATCTGCGGCGGCTGCGCCACCACCACCATGGGCGGCGTCTGCGGCAGCGCGTAGCCGGACGGGATCTGCTGCGCCAGCGCGCCGCCGGCGGATATAACGATGACCAAACCTGCGAGGATCGAACGCTGCATCGGCGTACTCATGAACACTGTTCGTCGCACGCTTGGCAGTACAGTGCGAAAGCAACACCGATTGGTAAATCCCCGGCCGGCGCGAACGCATTGCCGCACGTTTACGCCCGCTTCATCGTGTTATCGTTTATTTTGCGTAAAATGCGATGCGTCATGGTAAACGCCGGGTTTCTATTTTTCCCACCTGCCGGCGCACCACACCGCAACCGGGCGTTAATCGCCGCCCTGCTAGAAACAAATCATCGGGGAAGCGAGGGTGCGTCGCGTGCAGCGCAAAGTTTTCCGCGTCGAGCGGATGTTCGGCGGCCGGCTGGCAGCGCGCCCGCCAGCGGCTGCGCCAGTCGACAAGGCCGCCATTCCCAAGTCGCCGAGCGCCCCGGTGCAACGGCCAGACGCCGCGGATGAGACATTGCAGGCGCTCAGGCACGAGCTCGCGCTGCTGCGCGAAGCCGTCGCTGACAACATTCGAGAGCTGACGGCGCTGATTGGCGACGGCCAAGAGCGCCGCATGGCGCACGCCGCCGGCAAGCTTGGCGCCGCTGTCGAGGGCATGGAAAAGGCCACAGTAAAAATTCTAAAATCGACCGAGCTGATCGACGAAAGTGCGCGGGCACTGGCCGCGGCGCCGAAGACCGATTACGAGCGCGGCCTTGCCCAGGACATCCAGGATCACGTGGTGAAAATCTACGAGGCCTGCAATTTCCAGGATCTCAGCGGCCAGCGCATCGGCCACGTGATCGAGACCCTGAACATGATCGAAGAGCAGGTCGAAGCCATGCTCGACCGCCACAATGGCGAGCCCAGCGCCCCGCCCGCCGCCAAGCCGCCACAGAATGGCGACCTGCTCAACGGCCCGCGGCTCGACGGCGCGTCCGGCCACACCAGCCAGAACGATATCGACGCGCTGTTCTGCTAGAGCGCGCGCGCAGCTTAGCCGGGCCGCCGGATCAAAATGAAGCAGACCAGCGCGGCGGCGGCGAAAGCGGCGGCCAGTGCCAGCGCCGCCGGATCGGATGCGCGATCCACCACGAACGCCATCACCAAAGGCGCTGCCGCCTGCACGAGCAGGAACGGCCCGGCAAGCCGGCCCATCAGACGCCCGTAACCGGTAGCGCCGAACAGCGCCAGCGGCACCGCGCCGCGCGTGATGGTGACCAAGCCGTTGGCGCCGCCGAACATCAGCGCGAAGGCGGCCGCGACCGGCACCG
>JBOHII010000414.1:0-2678 GCA_050725955.1 Pseudolabrys sp.
TGGCGGAACACCGGGCCGAGATAGCAGTAGCCCGCCGGCTGCCCGGCCAACGGCGAGGCGAGGTAGTCGCGCGATACCGGAATTGTCAGGTCGGGGCGCAGGCAAAATTCGCCGCCGCCGGGCGCGACGGTCAGATACATGCGCTTGCGGATGTCCTCGCCGGAGAGGTCGAGGAACGGCTCGGCCGGCTGCAGGATGGCCGGCGCAATACGAGCGTAGCCGGCGCGCTCGTAGGAGGCGACCAGCGCCTCCGCCCGCGCGTCGGGCCCTTTCGTCTCGATGGTGACGCCCGCGTTCATCGTCTATTTCCGTTAACCGGCTGCGGCGGCCATTTAGCACGTTAGCTTTAAGGATTCGACGCCGTTCGCCGCACGGCCTTAACGGCACGGCTGCAAATCTTTGGTGTCGTTAACGAATTCCACAGGCGCATGGAGGTTCGCAAAACTGCACGATTTCCCGTGTTATTCTTGCCGCCTGCGAACCGCACTGGAGACGCAAAACCATGCACCGCCTGCTCGCCTTGTTTGCCGGGTTCCTCGCATTCGCCGCGCCCGCTTTCGCCATGGACATGCCGGCGCGCAAAGCCGGGCTGTGGGAGCTCAAGATGGAGTTCGCGAGCCACAATCTGCCGCCGCGGGTGATGAAGCAATGCATCGATGCCGCCACCGACAAAATGATGAACGCCAATTTCGGCGGCGCGGCGCAGGAAGCCTGCTCGAAGCGCGACATCAGCAAAGCCGGCAATACCATTGTCATCGATTCGGTGTGCAAGCTCGGCGCGGCGCTTTCCACCTCGCATGCGGTGGTGAGCGGCCGTTTCGACAGCGACTACACGGTCGACGTCACCTCGACGCGGGCGGGCACCGCCACGCACATGAAGATCGCGGCCAAATGGCTCGGCCCATGCGCTGCCGGGCAACGGCCGGGCGACGTCATCATGAGCAACGGCATGTCAATGAATATGCTCGACTTGCAAAAGCGCGCGCCGACGAAGCGGCCGTAACCGCGCTCAGCTTTGCCGGCTCACGATCACGTCGACGGAAAGCCCGAGAAAATCCGTGTTCGTTCCCCGGAACGATCCCGAAATCGGGATCGCCTGCGAGGGGTCGCGCGTCACCGCGACCCGGATGAGATTCTCGCCCGCGATCAAGCCGTTGGTCGGATCGTATTCCACCCAGCCGGCGCCAGGCAGATAGACGTCCGCCCATGCGTGCGTCTGGCCGCTGCCCTGCATGGCCAAGCCGCCGTCGAGCGCGGGATCGTACAGATAGCCGGTGACGAAGCGGGCGCCGAAACCGAGGCTGCGTACCGCTTCCATGAACAGCAGGGCGAAGTCGCGGCAGGTGCCGCTTTTCTTTTCCAGGGTTTCGATCGCCGATTGCGTGCCGTCCGCATAGCGCTGGTTGTATAAGAATTCGGTTTTAATGGCGCCGTTGATGTTCGACAGCAAATTGTAAGTCGACATCGGCTGTCGGGTCACAAAGCGCTTGGCCCATTGATCCACCGTTCCGCGCGGATCGGGGTAGTGGCGGTCGAGCAGGCGGCCTAGGTCGCTGCGGTCGTCGGTCGAATAGACGAACGGATAGTTCTGCGCCTCGGGCGCTATCGGGAAGGTCGACCGCGCCAGCCCGTAGCGTTCGATATGCAGCGTGCTGACGATCAGCAGCTCGGACGCCTGTTGGGAAAACTCGACCTCCGCCACCGAATTTCCGAACACGTCGTGCATCCAGCGCGTCTCGCCGGGCGGCGAAAGCGTCAGTTCGGCGTCCACCAGACGCATATCGTGGCTGTCGCGCGGCCGCAGCATCAGGCGATGCGGTCCGAAGGCGACCGGCTTGGCATAGCGGTAGGTGGTCGCGTGGCGGACCGTGAAGCGCTTCATGGTGCTTTGTGGCTGCTGCCCGCCCAGTTTTCAGTGCCGGGATCGGCTTGGCAAGGCTGCGGCGGGCTCTTTTTCGGGGATGGGTGGACTTGTTGAATGCGCCGGAGCCGCGAAAAGTTCCGACGCCGCCGGCCTCATTGCGCTATTCGAGCTTGTGACGCTTGAGCAGCGCGTCGACCGCGTCGACCAGGTCGGCTTCCTTGACCGCGACCTGCGCCTCGGCCTGCTTCTTGAGATATTCGTCGCGTTCCTTGGTGTCGCCGCCGAGCGCCGCGCCGGCGATCAGGTCGCGGATGAGAACCTCGCCCTTCGCCTTTTCGTCGGGGCCCTGGATGACCGCGCAAGGCGAAGAGCGCTTGTCGGCATATTTGAGCTGCTGGCCGATGCCGTGTTTGGGATTGCCGAGGTACATTTCCGCGGGGATTTTAGCGATGCGAAGTTTGGCAACGAGCGTTTGCGCCGCCGCAACGCTTTCGGCGCCGAACACCGTGACCAGCACGGGGCCAGCAGGGGGCTTCGAGGCGACTTTGCCGAGCGCGGCGAGCGCCGCCTGCAAACGCGACACGCCGATGGAAAAACCGGTCGCCGGCACCGGCTGGCCCATGAAGCGCGAGACAAGTCCGTCGTAGCGGCCGCCACCGCCTACCGAGCCGAAGCGGATAGTGCGGCCTTTGTCGTCTTTGGTTTCGATCAGGAGTTCAACTTCGAAAACGGGGCCGGTGTAATATTCGAGTCCGCGGACGACGGTAGGATCAATACGTACGCGGCCGTCATCGTAGCCAGTGGCCTTTAAGAG
>JBOHII010000415.1:0-14855 GCA_050725955.1 Pseudolabrys sp.
CCTCGACGCCATCGCCGGTTCGATGGGCGCCCGCGACAACGCGGGCATCGCCGCACTGCGCGGCGACGTAGGGGCTCTCACCGCCAAATTCGACAAGCTGGTGCACGCTCAGAAGACGCTCGGCTACGACGAAGGTTCGGGATTACGCGGCAATCTGCGTAAAGCCGGCAACGCGATCGAGCGCATCATCAACGATAACATGTCGGGGCTGGAGCCGGCCGACGCGCAACAGCTGATGGCTCAACTGCTCATCATGCGCGATGAGGAAGCCGAAGACCGGTTGAACCAAACCGACCTATCACACCAGCTGTTCGATGGCGCTTATCATCGCTTCAACGAGATCTTCGCCAACGTCACCGCCGCGCCGGATATGAAACGGACGCTGGCCACGGAAGTGAAGCTCTACGCCGACTCCTTCGCTAACTGGATCGTGGTCACCGATCGCGCTCATCCGCTGCGCGCCCTCATCGACATCGACAGCGCGAACATGCTGCCGCAAGCCGATCACATCATCGCGCGAGCACAAGATACTGCGGCGCAAGCGTCTTCCCGGCTTGCCTCGGCGCAGTCGCGCACGCGCAACGGCATCATCGCGGTCGGCATCGCCATGGTCGCGCTCGGCCTCGGCTTTTCCTGGCTGATCGGGCGCTCCATCACGCGCCCGCTCAACGGCCTTGCCGGGGTTATGAAACGGCTTGCCGACGGCGACACCGGCGCCCGCATCCCGGCCACCACCGCGCACGACGAGATCGGCAAGATGGCGCGCACGGTGATCGTGTTCCGCGACACCATGATCGAGCGGGAAAAACTGGCGGCGGGCCAGGCCGAGGCCAGCCAGGCGCGCGAACTGCGCAGCTCCACCATTGCGCTGACCATCAAGCAATTCGAGCATTCGGTCGAAAACGTGCTGGGCAAGCTGCGCGGGGCTTCGATGAAGCTGGAGATGAGCTCGGCCGATCTCAACAAAACCGCCGATACCATGTCCTCGGAAGCGACCAGCGCCGAGCATCGCGTCGGCGCTGCCTCCGACAACGTCACCGCGGCGGCGAGCTCGGTGGAGGAACTGGCCGCCTCGATCGGCGAGATCGCCGCGCAGGCCGCGAAATCCACCGACGTCGCCGACCGAGCGGTGTCGGAAGCCCAGCGCACCGTCACCACCATGTCGGAGCTCGGCAACGCCGCCACCCGCATCGGCGAGGTGGTGGGCCTGATCCAGGCAATCGCCGGGCAGACCAACCTGCTCGCGCTCAACGCCACCATCGAAGCCGCCCGCGCCGGCGCCTCCGGCAAGGGCTTCGCGGTGGTCGCTTCGGAAGTGAAGTCGCTCGCCGGCCAGACCGCCAAGGCAACCGAGGAGATCGCCGAGCAGATCGGCTCGATCCAATCGGCCGCCGCTGACGCGGCACGCGCGATCGAGCAGGTCAACGCCATCATTCGTGAAATGTCGGCGATCGCCACCATGGTGGCGGCGACCGTGGATCAACAGAACTCGGCGGTCGCCTCCATCGCGGAAGGCGTCAGCCGCGCCTCCGGCGAAGCGCGCAGCGGCGCCCAAGCGATGAGCAAGGTGGCCGGCGTCACCACCGATGCCCGCTCGACCGCTTCCGACGTCAAGGACCTCGCCGATGCCGTTGCGGTCGAGGCGGAAAACCTGGAAGCGGAAGTGCGGCAATTCCTCGTCAACGTCCAGGCGGCGTAGCCCGCTTCTTCCCGTGCACGGGGAGAAGTGACAAGACCCTTGCAAAGCGCGCTGCAATAGCCAATCTCAAGACGACAGAAATCCTGCGGGGCCGGCGCTTTGCGCATACTCAAACTGTCGTGGTCGATCTTGTACGACGCGCTGTGGCGGTTTCTCGCCCATGACGGCTGGGCGATTGCGAGCCACATCGCGCTGTCTGCGCTGATGGCGATGTTCCCGTTCCTGATCGTAGTCACCGCGCTTGCCGGCTTTTTCTTCGGCTCGAAAGAGCTCGCCGACGAAGCCGCGCATATCCTGCTGGAAGCCTGGCCGCGGGAAGTGGCAGGCCCCATTGCGTCGGACATCACCGACGTGCTGACCAACACCCGCGGCGATGTCCTCACCCTCGGTGCGTTGTTCGCGCTCTATTTCGCCTCCAGTGGAGTGGACGGCCTGCGTATCGGACTCAATCGCGCCTATGACGCGGTTGAGGAGCGCTCGTGGTGGATTCTGCGGCTGGAGGCGATCGTTTACGTGCTCATCGGCGCGGTGGCGATCCTGGCCTTTTCGTTCCTGGTGGTGCTGGCGCCGCTGATCTGGGCGCGGCTCGTGCATTATGTGCCGAGGCTGGCGCCGCTCAGCGACATTGTCGATTTCGCCCGTTACGCGGTTGCGGTGGTGGTGCTTGTCGTCGCGCTGGTGATCGTGCACCGCTGGCTGCCGGCGGGGCGCCGTTCGTTCGGCGAAATCACGCCGGGCATAATCGCGACCTTGTTGTTGTGGCTAATCAGCGGCGCCGCATTTGGCCGCTATCTCGCCAGTTACGCCTTCGCCTATGTGACGATGTATGCGGGGCTCGCATCGGTGATGATCGCGCTGGTGTTTCTTTATCTATGCGCGACCATCTTCATCTTCGGCAGCGAATTGAATTCGGCCATTGTCACGGCGCGGGCGAAGAACGAGGGCGCCTGAGCGCTAACCGCCCGCTGCTTCCTGCGCGTCTTCCAGCGTCTTCAGGCCCTGGCGCGGCGCATTGACCAGCACCGACATGTTGCCGGGCGGATGCTGATTCTTCCACATCTTCATGTGCGCCAGTGGAATCTTGTCCCACTCGAAAACCTCGCTCATGCACGGGTCTATGCGGCGCTCGAGCACGAAGCGGTTGGCTTGGCTTGCCTGTTTCAAATGCGCAAAGTGCGAGCCCTGGATGCGCTTCTGCCGCATCCAGACATAGCGCGCATCGAAGGTGATGTTGAAGCCGGTGGTGCCGGCGCAGAACACCACCATGCCGCCGCGCTTGACCACCATCGAGGACACCGGGAAGGTCGCCTCGCCCGGATGCTCGAACACGATATCGACGTCGCGCTTGCCGGTGATGTCCCAGATTGCCTTGCCGAAGCGGCGTGCTTCCTTGCTCCAGTCATTGTATTCGGCAGAGTTCACCTGTGGCAGTTGGCCCCAGCACTTAAACTCCTTGCGGTTGATCGCGCCCTTGGCGCCAAGATTGAAGACATATTCCATCTTCGATTCGTCTGAGACGACCGCGATCGCATTGGCGCCAGAGGCCGCGACCAGTTGCACGCCGAACACACCAAGCCCGCCGGAGGCGCCCCACACCAGCACGTTATCGCCCGGCTTGAGCGTGTGCGGCGGATGCCCAAATAGCATGCGATAGGCGGTCGCGAGCGTAAGCGTATAGCAGGCGGATTCTTCCCAGCTCAGATGCGCCGGCTTGACCATCAACTGGCGCGACTGCACGCGACAGAATTGCGCGAACGATCCGTCCGGCGTCTCGTAGCCCCAAATGCGCTGCGAGGGCGACAGCAGCGGATCGCCGCCGTTGCAGTCCTCGTCGTCGCCGTCGTCCTGATTGCAATGGACGATGACTTCGTCGCCGACCTTCCAGCGCTTCACCTTGTTGCCGACCGCCCAGACCACGCCGGAGGCATCGGATCCGGCAATGTGATATGGCTGCTTATGCACGTTGAAGGGCGTGATCGGCTGGCCGAGGCCGGCCCAGATGCCGTTGTAATTGACCCCGCCCGCCATCACGAGCAACAGCACTTCGTCCTCGCCAATCGGCCAGGTCGGCACCACTTCGAGTCGGAATGACTTGTCCGGCGGCCCGTGCCGCTCCTGGCGGATCACCCAGGCGTGCATCTTCTCGGGCACGTGGCCGAGCGGCGGAATTTCGCCGATAGCGTAGAGGTCCTTGAGCGGTGCAACCCTCTTCACCTGTGCGACGGCCGGCGGCATTTGCAATCTCCCGTAGTCAGAAGAGTTTGGCGCAATTCATGTTGCAACGCAATATTTGGTTTGATGGCGCAGGAAAGCGCCAACCGGCGCGGCTTTTAAGAGTTCCTCAAGGCGGCTGCGCCTAGCTTTGCGCGACTTCAAAGCGGGGCTGGCGCAGCCATGGCGGTGTACGAAATTTCTTCGGCGCGCGGTGCCGAGAACAACCGATCCGTCGAGTTGGTCTGCTTTGCTCTGATATTCGGTCAGCTGCTATATCTGCTCGGCTCATATTGGCAGGGTTCGTGGATCACGGCGCCCGATGGCGGCGGCGTGCCGACCGATTTCGTCAATGTGTGGGCCGCCGGACAATTGGTTTTGCAGGGAACTCCGGCCGCGGTCTACGACTGGCCGGCCCACAAGGCGATGGAAGTGGCCGCCCTCGGCCATCCCTTCGCCGGCTATTTCGGGTGGCATTATCCGCCGACGTTCCTGCCGGTCGCCGCCTTGCTGGCGAAGATGCCCTATTGTTCGGCCCTCATCATTTTCTTGCTCGCGACGTTCTGCGCCTACGTGTTCTGCGTGCGTGGAATTATCGGCACCCGCGACGGTTTTGTCCTCGCCGCCGCCTTCCCGGCGGTGCTCGCCAACTGTATCGCCGGGCAAAACGGATTCTTGAGCGCGGCCCTTTTGGGCGGCACGCTGCTCTTCATCGAGCCCCGCCCGATAATCGCCGGCGTGCTGCTCGGTCTGCTGACTTACAAGCCGCATCTTGGTTTGCTGTTTCCTATTGCGCTGGCGGCGAGCGGACGCTGGCGCGTGTTCGTCACGGCCGGCATCGTGGCCGCGCTGATGGCCGTCGCATCTTGGGGCGCGTTCGGCACGCAAACCTGGGCCGCGTTCTACGCCAATATCGGCCACACCTCGCAAGCCTTCCTGTCCGAGGGATGGGCCGACTTCGGCAAATTGCAGACCGCGTTCGGCCTGGTGCGTACCCTCGGCGGCAGCGAGGCGCTGGCCTGGAGCGTGCAGGCCGTGGTCGCGCTGGTGACCGCCGTTGCCGTCGCCGCGCTGTGGCGCAGCCGCGCCGACTACGAAATCAAAGCTGCGGCGCTCGGCGCCGGCGCCATGCTGGCGACGCCCTATCTCTACACTTACGACCTGGTGGTGCTGGCAGTGCCGCTCGCCTTCCTGTGGCGGCTTGGCCGCACGCGCGGCTTCCTTCCGCATGAACTCGCCGCCATCGCGCTCGCCTGCCTCTCGGTGCTGATCTTCCCGTTCGTGACAGCGCCGACCGGCCTTGCCGCGGTGCTGGTGGTGGCGGCGTCCATCGCGCGCCGGGCGCTGGCGACCCCTTTCCCCATCGCGCGGCCGGCCGCCTAACCGGTACACAATTCGCGTTACCCCATCGACGCGCGCGCGGCTTTCTTGTTGAATAGCCTTCGCCAACTGCGGCCCGCTGCCGGCAACCGCCGCGTGCGGATGTCCGCGGTTGCATGCTGGGGAGAACTTGGCGTCATGTTGGAAACCAATAGTCTGATCGTCATCGTTGTCATTGGCCTGATCGCCGGCTGGCTGGCCGGACAGATCATGAAGGGCGGCGGCTTCGGTCTCATCGGCGATCTCATCGTCGGCATTATCGGCGCGGTCATCGGCGGTTGGCTGTGGGCGACGCTGCATTTGCCGATGTTAGGGGCCTGGTGGATCACGGCGATTGTAAGCGCCGTCATTGGCGCCTGCATCCTGCTGTACGTCATCCGCTTGATAAAACGCTAGCTAAGCTTTCGCGCCGATCGGTCGGGCTTGCGCGGAACGCGCCGCAGATCACGGCGCGACCGGTACGTGCGCGCGCGGGCCGCGCCGCAATACCAAGGCGGTCTCGAGCGCGACCGCGGCCGCGTAGAAGCCGACAATCCAGTAAAGGCTGCGGGGTGAACCGTTCATTGATCCTCATGTCATTGTGGGCCGCGCAACGGTCGATGTGCCACCCTATCGAGCCGATTGCCAAGCAGCTTGTTGCAGTGCACAATCAATCTTGTTGCGGACCGCTGCTGGCGACCTATGAACGATCAGAAACCCAAGCGCGACAAACCGTGGATCTTCCGGACCTACGCGGGCCACTCCACCGCCGTGGATTCCAACGCGCTTTACCGCAAGAACCTGGCCAAGGGGCAAACCGGCCTCTCCGTCGCCTTCGATCTGCCGACGCAGACCGGGTACGACTCGGATCACGTGCTGGCGCGCGGCGAGGTCGGCAAGGTGGGCGTGCCGGTCTGTCACCTCGGCGACATGCGCGCGCTATTTGACGGCATTCCGCTCGGCACCATGAACACCTCGATGACCATCAATGCCACCGCGGCGTGGCTGATGGCGCTGTACATCGCGGTGGCCGACGAGCAGGGCATGCCGCGCGCCGCGCTCACCGGCACCATCCAGAACGACATCATCAAGGAATATCTGTCGCGCGGTACTTACGTGTTTCCGCCGGCGCCGTCGATGCGGCTGATCAAGGACGTGGCGATTTTCACCACGAGCGAACTGCCGAAGTGGAATCCGATGAACATCTGCTCCTATCATTTGCAAGAAGCGGGTGCGACGCCGGTGCAGGAGCTCGCCTTCGCGCTCGCTACCGCCATTGCGGTGCTCGACACCGTGAAGGCGTCGGGCGAAGTCGGCCAAGAGAAATTCGGCGAGGTGGTTGGGCGCATTTCCTTCTTCGTCAACGCCGGCCTGCGTTTCATTACCGAAATGTGCAAGATGCGCGCCTTCACCGAATTGTGGGACGAGATCACGCGCACGCGCTACGGCATCACCGACGCAAAGCAGCGGCTGTTCCGCTACGGCGTGCAGGTGAACTCATTGGGGCTGACCGAGCAACAGGCCGAAAACAACGTGCCGCGCATCCTGCTTGAAATGTTGGCGGTTACGCTGTCGAAGAACGCGCGCGCCCGCGCCGTGCAACTGCCGGCCTGGAACGAAGCGCTCGGCCTGCCGCGGCCGTGGGACCAGCAATGGTCGCTGCGCATGCAGCAGATTCTGGCCTACGAAACGGACCTCCTCGACTATGGTGACATCTTCGACGGCTCGGCCGAGATCGAGCGCAAGGTCGATGCGCTCAAAACCGAGGCCATGGAAGAGCTCGCGCGCATCGACGCCATGGGCGGCGCGGTGGCGGCGGTCGAACAAGGTTACATGAAGCAGCAGCTCGTCGAATCCAATACTGCGCGACTGGAGGCGATCGAGCGGGGCGAGCAGATCGTGGTCGGCGTCAACAAATATCTCGAAAGCGAGCCCTCGCCGCTCACCGGCGGTGCCAATTCAATCATGACGGTGTCGGAAGACGCCGAGCGCGACCAGCTCGAACGGCTCAAGGCGTGGAAGGCCGCGCGCGATAATGCCGCGGTCGCCGCCGCGCTGAAGGATTTGAAACGCGCCGCCGGCGGCGGCGGCAACATCATGCCGGCCTCGATCGCCTGCGCCAAAGCCGGCGTCACCACCGGCGAATGGGGCTGGACGCTGCGCGAGGCGTTCGGCGAATACCGTGCGCCGACCGGCGTCGGCAGAGCCATGCGCAATGACGTGAGCGGGCTCGACGACATCCGCGCCGATGTCGACCGCGTGTCGAAGAAGCTCGGCCGGCGGCTCACCTTCCTGGTCGGCAAGCCCGGCCTCGACGGCCATTCCAACGGCGCCGAGCAGATCGCGGTGCGCGCGCGCGACGCGGGCATGCAGGTGGTCTACGAGGGCATCCGCCTGACGCCGGAGGAGATCGTCGCCGCGGCGCGCGAGAAGAAGGCGCACGTCATCGGGCTTTCCGTGCTGTCGGGCAGCCATATGCCGCTGGTCGAGGACGTGGTCGGGCGCATGAAGAAAGAAGGCCTCGACGTGCCAGTGGTGGTCGGCGGCATCATTCCGCCGGAGGACGCGCAAGCGCTGGAGAAGTCGGGGGTGGCGGCGGTCTACACGCCGAAGGACTTCGAACTCAACCGCATCATGTCCGACGTGGTGCGCATCGTCGAGCGCGCGAATGGTGCGAGCAACGTCTGACGCCGCCCGATCAGGCGGCGCGATTGCGGCGGCGGGGTTTCTTCGACGGCACGGTACGCCGGTGCGGCCAGTCCGGGAATTGCGCCATCAGCAAGATCGCCCCGATCACCGCAAAAAGCAGGATAATTTTTTCCATGGCGCGCATCCATGTCTTGCTTCTGGAAACATGTCTTGCTTCTGAAACAAAATTCACCAGCCGGGTTCGCTCAGCGCAAAATGTCAAGCAGGGTTGCCGCCAAAAGCAGCGAGGCCATGCCGGCAAGCATGATCATCGCCGACATCCGGCCGATAAGCTCGCAGTAGTGGCCAAATTCCGATCGCAGCAGCATGCGACCAACATAGGCTGCCGGCGCGTGCGGCGAGTGTGACGCATTTCACAGAGGTGAAAATATTGTGGGCGCCGTTCGCGGACCGGCAGACACAGCCAGGCACGCAACGCCTCGATCGCATTCGGCGTTGGCAAAAATCCAGTGGCCCATGTGACGCGCGTCACACGGGCTCGTCGCCGCTTGTCGTATCGTCCGGGAATAGCCTGACGACAACAAGCGGGACAACGACCATGATGAACGAGTTGGAAATCTTCACCGAAGTCGCTTCGACGCAAATATTTGTCTATCTATCCCTGGTATTCGCACTGGCTTACGCGGCCTGGGCGGTCTGGCTGGTTGGACGGCCTGCCACGCCACGCATGCCGGCATCGATCGTTCGCCGCGCCTTGTGACGCGGCGGGGCATGACCCGCGATCCGCGCAGCGCCGCCATCAGTGCAGCGTCGCCAGCGCCTGCGCCAGCTTGCCTGGGCTCACCGGCTTGACGAAATAAAAGTTCATGCCGGCGGCCCGCGCGGCCGCCTCCTCGCCAGCTGCGGTGCGGCCGGAAATGCCGATCACCGGCACGCGGCCGACTTTGCCGGCGAGCGCGCGGATGCGGCGCGTCGCCTCGACCCCGTCGATCCCCGGCAGCGCGACGTCCATCAGAACCGCGTCGTAGCCGCCGCGACCGGCCGCCGCGACGGCCGCCTCGCCGCTTTCCGCAAAATCGACACGGTGGCCGAGCTCGCCGAGAATCGTGTTCATAACCACGCGGCCGTAAGGGTTGTCCTCGGCGCAAAGGATCGTGAGCGCGCGCCGTGTTGCCGCGCGCGGGTCGCCGCGCTCGGCCGGCGGCTGCAACTCGACGCGGTCGACCGGCACGCTCAAGCGGAAGGCGGTGCCGCGTCCGCGCCTGGCGGTGACCTTGAGATCGCCGCCCATCGCCTTGGCGACGCGCGCAATGAAAACCAGGCCAAGGCCGGCGCCGCCGTAGCGGCGCGCAACCGCTTCGCTCGCCTGCGCGAACGGGCGAAAGAGATTCTTCAAGGCGTGCGCGTCGATGCCGATGCCGGTGTCGGCGACCGTGAACACGAGCTGCACGCGCCTGGCGCCGGCCGGCATGACGGCGGCGCTGAAGGTGACGCTGCCGTCCTTGGTGAATTTGATCGCGTTGTCGGCGAGGTTTTCCAGCGCCGCGCGCAGCCGCAAGGCGTCGCCCGCCACCATCGCCGGCAGATCGGCGGCGATGGCGATTTCAGTCTTCAGGCCCTTGTTGCCGGCGCGCGCGACCAGCGCGGTAGCGACCGCCTCGGTAAGGCGTCGCGGCGAGAACGGCTCGTGCTGCAAGGTGAGGCCGGTGGCCTCGGCCTTGACCGCGTCGACGATCAGCGTGGTGAGAACGGCGAGATGATCGGCGCCGCTCTTGATCGCGGCCGCCCATTCGCGCTGGCGCGCGCCAACATCGGAGGTCGCCAGCAATTCGGCCAGTGCCACGATGCCGGTCAGCGGCGTGCGGATGTCGTGCGCGATGCCGGCGAGCGCGGCTTCGATCGCACGCGCGCGCGCCGCCCGCGGCTTGCGCCGGCGCTGCTTGCGCGGCCGCTTGCTGGGCCTTTGCTTCGCCATCGAGCCTTACCCCGGAGGAACAATGCCACGCCGGCCGCGCTCAATCGAGCCCGACAGCCTTGCGAATATCGGCTATGCCGGCGCCGCGGGCGCGCAATTCGCGCAAACCCGTGGCGGCGGTCGATTTCGACAGCTTGCTGCCATCGGCATCGAGCATCAGCCGGTGGTGGTGGTAGCGCGGCGCCGTTAGGCCGAGCAGCACCTGCAACAGGCGGTGGACGCTCGTTGCGTGAAACAGGTCGTGGCCGCGCACCACATCGGTGACGCCTTGCATGGCGTCGTCCACCACGACGGCGAGGTGATAGCTGGTCGGCGTTTCCTTGCGCGCCAGAATCACATCGCCCCAGGCCGCGGGGTCGTCTTGAACCAACCCCGTTTTACCGTTCGGTCCTACCCCGGTTTCCTGCCAGTTCGGCGGCCCGGCGCGCGCGAGCGCGGCGGCCATGTCGAGGCGCAGCGCGTAAGGCTCGGCGGCCATGCGGCGGGCGCACTCGGCGGGCGACATGCTCTTGGCCGCGCCGGCATAAAGCGGCGCGCCGTCGGGATCGCGCGGCCAAGGCGACGCCGCGTCGCGCTCAGCCACCAAGGCTGCGATCTCGGCGCGGCTTTCAAAGCTTGGGTAGAGCAAACCCATGGCGTCGAGCTTGGCCAGCGCCTGGCGATAATCGTCGTAATGCTCGGACTGCCGCCGCACCGGCTCTTCCAAGCGCAATTCGAGCCAGGCAAGGTCCTCATAGATCGCCGCCTCGTATTCCGGCCGGCAACGCGTTTCGTCGATGTCCTCGATGCGCAGCAACAGCCGGCCGCCCGCAGCCTGCGCCAAGTCGGCATTGACGAGCGCCGACAGCGCATGGCCGAGATGCAGAAAGCCATTGGGCGACGGCGCGAAGCGGAAAACACTCATCCCATCACCCCCGGGCTTGACCGGGGGGTCCATCTTTCTCCATGCAAGATGGATTGTCGGCTCAAGGCCGGCAATGACGGAAAGAAGAATGACCCACTTCCTCCACAGCCAAGCCGATCTCGACGCCGGCCTCACGCAGCTCATCCTTGCCGACCCGCGTCTCAAGCCGGTCGCCGAGAAGGCCGGCGCCTTTGCCCTGCGCCGGCGCGAGGCGGGCTTTGCCGGCCTGTGCGCCATCGTCTGCGGCCAGCAGCTTTCGACCGCGAGCGCTGCCGCCATCCGCAACCGGCTGTTCGCCGCCTTCGAGCCGTTCCATCACGACACGGTGCGCCGCGCGCGCACCGACAAGCTGAAGCGGCTCGGTCTGTCGACGCCCAAGATCAAATCGATCCGCGAGATCGGCAAGGCGCTCGCCAACAAGCACATCGATCTCGCCCAGGTCGGCAATATGGAGGCCGACGAGGCGCACGCCAGGCTCACCGCGCTGCACGGCGTCGGCCCGTGGACCGCCGACATTTATCTGTTGTTCTGCCTTGGCCATGCCGATGCGTTTCCGGCCGGCGACCTCGCCGTGCAGGAGGCCGCGCGCATCGCGCTGGGACTTCGCAAGCGGCCTAGCGCCAAGGCCCTTACGAAAATAGCCGAGGCCTGGCGGCCCTGGCGCGGCGTGGCGGCACATCTGCTATGGGCCTATTATCACGCGGTGAAGAAACGCGACGTGGTGCCGGTTCAGCCGCAAGCAAAACCCAAGGCAAAAAGGAAACGCAACAATGGCTGAACTCGACGGCCCGCGCATCGAGCCGCGCTCGGGCAAGGCGAAACAGCTTGTCGTCTTCCTGCATGGCTACGGCGCCGACGGCAACGACCTGATCGAGATCGGGCGCGCCTGGCAGGGCATGCTGCCGGACGCCGCTTTCGTGTCGCCGCATGCGCCGCACCCGTGCGGGCAGGCGCCGGTCGGGCGCGAATGGTTTCCCTTGACGATGCGCGATCCGAACGAACGCTGGGTCGGCGTGCAGGCCGCGGCCCCCGTGCTCAACGCCTTCCTCGATGCCGAGCTCGCGCGCCGGCAATTGCCACCTTCCGCACTGGCGCTGGTCGGCTTTTCGCAAGGGACCATGATGTCCCTTTATGTCGGCTTGCGCCGTGCGGTGCCGCCCAAGGCGATCGTCGGCTATTCCGGCATGCTGGTGGTGCCGGAGGACGTCGACCCGGAGAAATTCGCCGCCGAGATCAAGGCCAAGCCGCCGGTGCTGCTGATCCACGGCGACGGGGACGAACTGATCCCGGTGCAGGCGCTGATGCATGCCGCGCAGGGGCTCGCCTCGCTCGACATCCCGACCGAATGGCACATTTCGCCCGGCGTCGGCCACGGCATCGACCAGGAAGGCCTGCGCCAGGGCGGGGAATTTCTCGCCCGGCATTTCGCCGCCCGCCAGTAAGCGCCTGCGGGCAACCCCCCGCCACTACTTCACAATCCTGTCACGCTGCCCTATTACTAGGCCGTAGGCCGCGTGGCGGCGGCCATAGGGAGGTCATAAGGAGCCTCGCTTGAACGTGCACGTATCGCCCAGCGGTTTTCCGGCGCTGGTACTAAACGCGGATTTCCGGCCGCTGAGCTATTACCCCTTGTCATTGTGGTCCTGGCAGGACGCGATCAAGGCGGTGTTTCTCGAGCGGGTAAACATCGTCGCCAATTACGACCGCGCGGTGCGCAGCCCGAGCCTGGAAATCAAGCTGCCGAGTGTGGTTTCCCTTAAAACTTTCGTAAAGCCTTCGACGCATCCCGCCTTCACCCGGTTCAACGTCTTCCTGCGCGACCGTTTCTCCTGCCAGTATTGCGGCGAGCGCGAGGACCTGACCTTCGACCATCTGCTTCCTCGCTCGCGCGGCGGCCACACCACCTGGATCAACGTGGTCACCGCCTGTTCGGACTGCAATCTGCGCAAGGGCAACCTGACGCCGCCGGAGGCAAAAATGTGGCCCTCGCAGATGCCGTTCCAGCCGACGGTGCAGCACCTGCACCGCAACGGGCGGGCATTTCCGCCGAATTATCTGCACGAAAGCTGGCTTGACTATCTCTATTGGGATACCGAACTGGAGCCGTAAGGCGCGGTGCCTTACAAACAAGGAGGTTCCCAAATGAAGCGGTGCAAGCCCGCCGGGCTTTCGCTCTGGCTCACGTCGATCCCGACGATTGCGATTGCGCTTTGCCTGTTCGTCGCCGCGTGGCAGCCGGCCGCGGCCGCCGCGGGACCGTTTAGCGACCTCGCCGGCACCTGGACGGGCAACGGAAAAATCCGCGTCGGCGACAATACCGAGCGAATTCGCTGCCGTGCGACCTACCGTCTGAGCGGCGAGCACAACGTCAATCTTTCGCTCGCCTGCACCAGCGACACTTACAAATTCGATCTCACCGGCGATTTCACCGCCGACGAGCAAAATAATATTTCCGGCCAATGGACCGAACGCAGCCGCAGCGTCGGCGGCACCGCGATCGGCGCCGCACACGGCGACCGGTTTCGTATCCATATCGAGACTGCGGCTTTCGCAGGGAACCTGAACATGGTGACCAGGCACCGGCGGCAATCCGTTTCAATCGACACGCACGGCGGTGGACAGGTCGCCGAGGCAAGCATTACGCTCAGCCGCAACTAGCATTTAACAATAACGCGCTCTGAAATGAGCGTTTGACCGGACTGGGGATTATGGAGACACGCGCACGCTATCTGGTCATCGGTGCGTTTGTTCTGGTCTGCATTTTTGCGGCGTTCGGGTTCGCCTATTGGATCAAGAATAATGTCGGCATCGGTCGCACCGTCTATCGGGTCGATTTCGAACAGCCGGTGTCGGGGCTCACGCCCGGCTCGGGCGTGCTGTTCAACGGCGTCAAGGTGGGCGCCGTGGTCAGCGTCAAGCTCGACCCGCAGGATCCCAAACGCGTCGCGGTTCTCATCGCCGTTGACGACGGCACGCCGCTGCGCACCGACACGCAAGTCGACATCAGTTTCCAGGGCCTGACCGGAGCGCCGGCCATTTCGCTCAAAGGCGGTTCGCTCGCCGCCCCGGTCCCGCGCTCGCAGAACGGCGAGCCGGCTATGCTTACGGCAAGCCCGACCGCCGGACAGACCCTGACCGACTCGGCACAGACAACACTGCGCAATCTCGATGCCGTCCTGGCCGAAAACAAAAAGCCGCTGCATACCGCCATCACCGGCATCAGCACCTTCGCCGAAGCGCTGGGGAAAAATTCCAATCGGCTCGACGGCCTGATCGGCGGTCTGGAGAAGATGCTTGGCGTCGGCGGCAGCAAGGAGACGCCGGCGGTCTACGACCTCAAGGCGGCGACGTCGTTTCCCGCGTTTAGCAAGTCCATCACGCAGCAGATGGTGGTCTCCGACGTCAACACTATCATCGCCTACGACACCCAGAAGATCCTGATCAAGGCGGCCGACGGCACCTATAGTGACGTTGAAAACGCCAAATGGGCCGACAACCTGCCGAAGCTGATACAGGCGAGAATCGTGCAGAGCTTCGAAAACGCCAAGCAGCTCGCCACGGTGAGCCGGCCGATCGATCAGCTGGAGGCCGCCTTCCGGCTCGACCTGGGCATCCGCAATTTCCAGATTTCGCTGCAACCGGCGCCGGCCGCGGTGATCGAGATCGCCGCCCGGCTGCTCGACGACAAGGGCAAGGTCGCGGATGCGCGCATTTTCAAGGTCGCGGTGCCGGCCAAGGGAACCAGTGGGCCGGATGCGGCGGCGGCGCTGAACCAAGCCTTCGCGCAATTTGCCGCCCAACTCGTGACCTGGACCGTCGGGCTGATCTAGGTGTGGAGTCTCAACAGGTTGTTCTCTGGCAGACCGAGTCTGCTGATTGGGACTTTATCATCGATGCCGGCATGAGGCCTGTGCCAGTTGTATCGGTGCAGCCAGACCGGTAGCTCGGCCTTTCGCTGTTCTGAGTTTCGATAGGCCTGTGCATAGGCCCATTCGCGCAAGCTAATCTGGATAAAGCGCTCGGCCTTGCCGTTGGTTCTTGGCGTGTAGGGCTTGGTT
>JBOHII010000416.1:0-3756 GCA_050725955.1 Pseudolabrys sp.
CGACGGTGTCTTCGGCGGGCATCGGCTTGAGCTTGCCCTGCATGGCCGCTTTGATGCCCAGGCGGTCGAGCAGGCCGACGAAATACAAGCCGCTCGCCCCGTGTGCCGGAAACGCGATCGCCTTGGCCGCGAGCAACGTGCGCGTGAAGGATTCGACGCCGGCGATGTCGGGCTTGGCCGCGCCGGCGCGTACCGCAAGCGCGAGGCCGGCGCTGCCGATGTCGGCGCGGCTGCCGGCGACGACATGACCCGACGCGATCAAATGCTCGATGGTCGACGGGTTGCCCACCGCGACGTCGAAATCTTCGCCTGCCTGGGCGCGCCTGACCACCTCCGGGTTGACGTCCAGCTGCAGGTCGACCGCATGGCCGCTCTCGCGCGCGAACTGCGCGCAAAGCTCGCGCACGGCGGCCCGCGGGCCGTTGCCGCTGAGCACCTTGAGCTTGGCCATCAGTGCGCGGACACCGCTTTGATGTTGGCGGACTTGATGACCTTGCCCCACTTGGCAATCTCGGTGGCGACAAACTTGCCGTATTCCTCCGGCGTGCCGCCGAGCGCCGTGCCGCCGATATTGGCAAACTTCTGCTTGATCTGCGGCGTGGCGAGAATGGCGTCGATCTCCGTGTTGAGCTTGTCGACGATGGCCTTCGGCGTGCCTTTAGGAGCGCCGATGCCGTGCCAGATGCTTGCCTCGAAGCCCGGCACGGTTTCCGCAACCGTGGGAACGTCGGGCAGTGCGTCGTTGCGCTTGGTGCTGGTCACGCCCAAGGCGCGCAATTTGCCGGCCCTGACAAAGGCGATCGTCACCGGCATCGGGCCGATAAATGCCTGCACCTGTCCGCTGAGTAGGTCCGGCACCGGGCTTTGACGATAAGGCACGTGCACCAAATTGATGCCGGCCATCAACTTCAAGAGCTCGCCGTTCATATTGGGCGCGCTGCCGATGCCGTACGAGGCATAGTTGATCTTGCCCGGATTGGCCTTGGCATAGGCGATGAATTCGGCAAGCGTCTTGGCCGGAACCGACGGATTGACCACCAGCAAATTGGGCGACTGGAACGTGCCGACGACCGGCACGATGTCTTTCCGAATATCGAAAGAAAGACCTTTATAGAGCGTGGCATTGACCGCGTTGGTCACCGTCATGGCAAGAAGCGTGTAGCCGTCGGGCAGCGCGCGCGAGACGATCTCGGCCGCAAGATTGCTGCCGGCGCCCGGCCGGTTGTCGACGATCACTTCCTGCCCGAGCTTTTGCCCGAGCGGAGCGGCGATCAGGCGCATATCGGTGTCGGTCGCCGATCCCGGCGGGAAGCCGACGACGATGCGCACCGGCCGCGTCGGATAGTTATCCGCCCAGGCAAAGCGCGAGAACGCGGGAAGCGCGGCGGCGGCGCCCGCGATTTGCAGGAATTGGCGGCGACGAATTTTCATGGCGTTGGCTCCCGGGGGCGTTTTGTGACGGCTGCCCATTGGTGCCAAGTCTAACAGGCTTGTCTTATCCCCGACAGGCTGGACATAGTGCGGCGTTCGCCCACGGCCTGAGCCATGCCCGCCAAGACCTCCACTGATTTTTGGGATTTCTGGATCGACCGCGGCGGCACCTTCACCGACGTGGTGGGGCGGCGGCCGGACGGCAGCCTCACCGCCCATAAGCTGCTCTCGGAAAACCCGGAAGCCTATGCCGACGCCGCCGTCCAGGGCATCCGCGACCTGCTCGGCTTGCGCGCGGGCGAGCCGATCCTGCCGGGCCTTGTCGGCGCGGTGAAGATGGGCACAACCGTGGCAACGAATGCACTGCTCGAGCGCAAGGGCGACCGCACGCTGCTGTTGATCACGCGCGGCTTCCGCGACGCGCTCAAGATCGGCTACCAGGCGCGGCCGAAGATTTTCGCCCGCCACATCGTCAAGCCCGACATGCTCTACGAGCGTGTGGCCGAAGTGGACGAGCGCGTGCGCGCGGACGGCACGGTGGAGCGTGCGCCCGATCTCGATGCGGTGCGCGCCGAACTCGCGGCGGCCAAGGCCGACGGCATCGCGGCGGTGGCGATCGTGTTCATGCACGCCTATCGGTATCCCGAGCACGAGAAGCAGGCGGCGGCGCTGGCGCGTGCCGCGGGCTTCGCCCAGGTGTCGGTCAGCCACGAGATATCGCCGCTGATCAAGCTGGTCGGCCGCGGCGACACCACGGTGGTGGATGCGTATCTGTCGCCGATTCTGCGGAGATATGTTTCCGCGGTGTCGAGCGATTTGCGCGCGGGTGCCGCCACACGCGCCTCTTCACCTCTGCCGCTTGCGATTCCTTCTTCACCTCCCCCGCTTGCGGGGGAGGTCGACGCGCGCAGCGCGGCTGGAGGGGGCTCCTCCACTATCGTCGCGCAAGCCTCTGCCCCCTCCCTAGCCCTCCCCCGCAAGCGTGGGAGGGAACAGAAAGAGCAAGCGGCGAAGCAAGATGCCATCCGCCTGATGTTCATGATGTCGTCGGGCGGATTGACGGCGGCCGAATTGTTTCAGGGAAAAGACGCGATCCTCTCGGGTCCGGCCGGCGGCGTCGTCGGCATGGCGGAAACCGGCAAGCAGGCCGGCTTCGGGCGGCTTATTGGATTTGATATGGGCGGCACCTCGACCGATGTGAGCCACTTCGACGGCGAGTACGAGCGCGCGTTCGAAACCGAAGTCGCCGGCGTGCGCATGCGGGCGCCGATGATGCTCATTCACACGGTGGCGGCCGGCGGCGGCTCGATCCTGCATTTCGACGGCGCGCGCTTCCGCGTCGGCCCCGACTCGGCGGGCGCCAATCCGGGGCCGGCCTGCTACCGCCGCAAGGGTCCGCTGGCGGTGACCGACGCCAATGTCATGGTGGGCAAGCTCATTGCCGATTTCTTTCCGAAGATTTTCGGGCCCGGCCAGGATCAGCCGCTCGACGCCGCCGCGGTGCGGCACGGCTTCAACAATCTGGCGCAGAAAGTCAGCCTGGCGCAGGCCGGCGAAAAAACGGCGGAGGAAATCGCCGACGGCTTCATCAAGATCGCGGTCGAGAACATGGCAAACGCGATCAAGAAGATTTCCGTGCAGCGCGGCTATGACGTGACACGCTATGCGCTCAACTGTTTCGGCGGCGCCGGCGGCCAGCACGCGTGTCTGGTCGCCGACGCGCTCGGCATGACCAAGGTGCTGATCCATCCGTTCTCTTCGCTGCTGTCGGCCTACGGCATGGGGCTCGCCGATATCCGCTCGACGCGGCAGCAGGCGATCGAATTGCCGTTCGCGGCAAAGGCGCTCGCCGCGATGGGGAAAATTGGCGGGCGGCTGGCGCGTGACACCAAAGCCGAAGTCGTCGGCCAGGGCGTGCCGGCGGGGAAAATCAAGATATTCGCGCGCGCGCATATCCGTTACGCCGGGACCGACGCGGCGCTGGTGGTGAACGCCGGCAGCCTCGCCGCCATGAAACGGTCGTTTGAAAAAGCCCACAAGGCGCGCTTCGGCTTCATCGACCGCACCAAGCAGATGGTGGTGGAAGCGGTGTCGGTGGAAGCGGTCGGCGGCGGCGCCAAGTTCAACGAGCGCGCCGGCAAGGCATCGCGGGCGCGCCTGCCGGCGCCGGCACGGCGCACGAACTTTTTTTCGGCGGGCGAATGGCACGGCGCGAATGTCTACACGCGCGATCAGCTGAAACCGGGCAACCGCGTCAAAGGCGCCGCCATCATCATCGAGCCGCACCAGACCATCGTGATCGAGCCCGGCTGGCAGGCCGAGCTG
>JBOHII010000417.1:0-4361 GCA_050725955.1 Pseudolabrys sp.
GGCGGGCTGGCCGAGCACGACCTGCGAGCGGTGCGCCACATCGGCGATGGACACTGCGCGCTGCGGATAATTCTTCACCTGGATCTTGCGATCTTTGGCCTCGAGCTGGCTCACCTTGACGTCGAGCATGGGCGCCGCGCACTCGAACAGGATCGCCTTGGCCGCCTCGGCGGCGAGGAAGATGGCATTGCCGGTGACGTAAGTGGTGCGGCTGGCGATGGCGCCGGTATCCATCGGCGTGGTGTCGGTGTCGGCGGAGACCACGTGCACGTCGTCGGTGGCGATGCCGAGCGCCTCGGCGGCGATCTGGGCGAGCACGGTGAGCGAGCCCTGCCCGGTCTCGACCGTGCCGGTGAGCACCGTGGCGGTGCCGTCTTCGTTGACTTTCACCGTCGCCGCGCTCGGATTGGCGGAGACCGTGAAGCCGATCGGATACCACATGCAGGCGATGCCGCGACCGCGCCGCTTCATGAGCGCGGCTCCCGCCAGCCGAAGCGGTCGGCCGCTTTGTTGAGCGTCTCCTTGACCACCACGCTGTGCAGCACCTGGCCGGTTGGGCTGGGCGAGCCTTCGTCGAAGGCGTTGAGCAGGCGGATTTCCAAGGGATCCTTGCCGAGCGCCTTGGCGATGTCGTCCATGTGCGACTCGTAGGCGAAGCACACTTGCGGCGCGCCGAAACCGCGCATCGCCCCGGTCATGGTCTTGTTCGTGTAGACGACGAAGGCTTCCGACACGACGTTGTCGATTTTGTACGGACCCGGCGCCAGGATGCAGGCTTTGCCGAGCGTCGTCTCGCTCCACGAGCAATAGGCGCCGCCGTCGAGTACCAGGCGGATCTGGCGGGCGAGGATACGGCCGTCTTTGGTCACGCCGGTCTTGTAGTCCATGATGATCGGGTGGCGCGTCGTGGTCGAGGTGAACTCCTCGCTGCGCGTGAACACACCCTTCACCGGCCGGCCGGTCTTCTTCGACAGCAGCGCCAGCGCCGGCTCCTGGGTGATCTCGTTCTTGCCGCCGAAATTGCCGCCGACGATGGTGCCGACGATGCGGATGCGGCTCATCGGCAGTTTCAGCGTGCGCGCCATGTCGGCGCGCGCAAGGGTTATGCGCCCGATGGTGGCGTAAACGGTGAGGCGGCCGGTGGCGTCCCAGTCGGCGATCGCCGCGTGCGGCTCGAGCGACACGTGCTCGATCATCTGCGTCGCGAAGCGGGCCTCGAAGATGTGGTCGGACGCGGCAAAGCCCTTCTCGACGTCGCCTTTGCGGATCACCTTGGTCGCGTAGATGTTGCTGTCGGGCGCGTGCACCTTGGGCGAATCCTCGCGCATGGCGGCGACCGGATCGAGCACCGCCGGCAGCGGCTCGTATTCGACCACGATCTTGGCCAGTGCCTCGTTGGCGATCTGCTCGGTGACCGCCGCCACTGCGGCGACGCCGTCGCCGGCGTGGAACACCACATTGTCGACCAGCACGGGCTGATCCTGGAACGAGGGGCCGAAGGAATTGGTCGGGATTTCCTTGCCGGTGACCACCGCCATCACGCCGGGCATGGCCTCGGCCGCGCTGGTATCGATGCGCTTGATGCGGGCCGATGCGATGCCGGCGCGCTTGATGCGGGCATAGAGCATGCCGGGGAATTTGAGGTCGTCGATATATTTGGTCTGCCCCAACCCGTGCAGGCGGCCGTCCGGCCGGGTAGCGCGCTGGCCGACCGCGCGGGTCTGCTGGCGCGCGTCGACGGTCAGCGGCTCGATCGGATAGGGCTCGCGCGGCAGCACCGCCGGCAGCCGCAGATCGACATCGACCCCGCGCAATTGCTCGGCGATATCGAGTTCATCGCGTTCCAGGACCTTGGTTTTGTCATCCATGGCGCTTTGACCTTTTAAGTTCGCGCGTGAGTGAGCTGCGGACGTTGTTCGCTACGCAGAACGCGGGCGGCTTCCTGTACCGCCTCGATCATCTTGGTGTAGCCGGTGCAGCGGCACAGGCTGCCGGAGAGCGCATCGCGGATTTCCTTGACGTCGGGATCGGAATTTTCGTCGAGCAACGCCTTGATTGCCATGATGGCGCCGGGCCCGCAGAAGCCGCATTGCAGCGCACCCGAATCCTCGAACGCCTTCTGGATCGGGTGCAGCCGGTCGCGGGTGGCGAGCCCCTCGACGGTGGTCACGCTGCGGCCGTTCGTCTGGCCGGCCAGCATCAGACAGGAATTCACCGCCATGCCGTCGACGATCACGGTGCAGGCGCCGCAGTCGCCGACGTCGCAGCCCAGCTTGGCGCCGGTCAGATGGAAATGCTCGCGCAACAACTGCAGCAGCGTGGTCTCCGGCGGCACCGTGGCGCCGCGCACCTGGCCGTTGACGATGAGCGTCACGTCGGTCACGAGACAAGCTCCCTCGTTTTGCTCTTGGCGCGCGCCAGCGACGCGGCCAGCGCCCGCTTCACCAGCACCGCGATCAATTCGCGCCGGTATTCGGCGCTGGCGCGGAAATCGCTGATCGGCTTGGCCTCGGTCGCCGCGATGCGGCCGGCCTCCGCCATCGCTTCGGCGCCAATCGCAGATCCTTCGAGGTAGGCTTCCGCCTTGGGCACGCGGATGACCGTGGGGGCTACCGCGCCGAGCGAAATGCGCGGCTTGACGAACGTAGCCTTGCGGTCGTCGACCCAAACGGCGGCGGCGGCGTTGACCAGCGCGAGCGCCTGACCCTTGCGCAGGCCGAATTTCTCGAACGCCGCCGGCTTGCCGAGATTCTCCTTGGGGATGACGATGTCAGTGAGCAGATCGCCGGGTTTCAGGCTGGTGCGGCGCGGGCTGGCGAACAAATCGGCGAGCGGCATGCGGCGCTGTCCGGCTGAACTGGCGACGACCACATCCGCTTCGAGCGCCATCAGCGTCGGGCCACTGTCCATCGACGGCACGCACGTGATCAGATTGCCGGCGAGAGTGCCCAAATTGCGCGTCTGCATGGCGCCGATGGTATGGGCGGCATCGACCAAAGCCGGGAACATGTCGGAGATCACCGGCGAGCGCATGATCTCGGTATGGGTGACAAGGGCGCCGATGTGCAGCCCGTCGTCGGCAACGGCGATGTCCTTGAGTTCGTCCACAAGCGAAATGTCGATGACGATGCCGGGGGCGTGGCCGGAAAATTTCAGGTCGGCCAACAGGTCGGTGCCGCCGGCCAGGATCTTGGCGGCGGCGCCATGCTCGGCGAGCAGCGCCACCGCGTGCGCGAGGTCCCTGGCCGATTCAAATCCGAACGCCTTCATCCGGGTCTATCCTTACGGGCACGCTGACAGAATAAGCGGCTATATCAGCCTATTCTATAACAAAGTCACGCGCCTTTCAGGCTGAAAATTCATCGGATTTCACGTCCCGAAATGACGCAGGCGTGCGCGTTGCCGGCGCCAAACGCGGGCGCGGGTGTAGCATCTATTCAGCGGGAATGACGGCGGTTGCTTCCAGCTCGATCTTCGCCGGCGCGTCGAGCAGATCGGCGACAAAAATCATGCTTAGGGCCGGGAAGTGATTGCCGAACAGCGATTTCCAAATGCGCCCGACGTCGCGCCGGCCGGCGAGATAAGCGGGCTTGTCGATGCAAAATGCCGTTACGCGGCAAACATGCTCGGGCTTGCCGCCGGCCTGCGCCAGAACGGCAAGGATATTCTTGAGCGCCTGCTCGAATTGCGGGACGAGCTCTTCGCTTTGGAAATACTGATCGGCGTCCCAGCCGACCTGGCCGGCAATGAATACGATGCGGCCGGCCGGCACGCTGACGCCATTGGCATAGCCGATCGGCGGCAGCCAACCGGGCGGTTGGAGTATTTGCTGCGACATCAAATGGCCCCCTGTCACGGCGCGAAGCAGGCTCCAACGCCCATCTATTTAGGCACGGCGAATCATGGCAATTTCGCGTCAGCCCACCGCCCGCAACGTGCTCCGCACTATTTCAGGCATCGCCTTGGCGATGGTCGCGTCGATCTCCCGGCACATGCATCATCGCATGTAACAGATCGAGCAGCCCGAGGGCACCAAACGGCGTGCAGTGGTGCGCAAAGCTTCCTGCGCCGCCGTCGGTTACTGAGCAGGGTTAATGCGCGCTCGCATTGCCTCACGACAAGGTTCTGATCGCCCCACGGTTTCGCCTGACGCCCGCGTCATTGTCGCGTGCTTGTGCCGGACTGCAGGACGAGCCAAGCGATGACAAGCTGAGTTTGCTGCGCATGAATTCCAGACGCGCACCGTCGGCACTTTTTTTGACGGCGCGGGGCATGCCGACTTCCCTTTTGCCGTTTCCCTGAATGGGGATTGGGGCGCTTCCGGCCCGCGTCTGGGGGACGCCGATCCGACGGCTCGGCGA
>JBOHII010000418.1:0-9745 GCA_050725955.1 Pseudolabrys sp.
GCTGCAAGTCCTCCTTGCCGCAGCTCGGGGCAATGTGGACGATGCCGGTGCCCTCGGCCTCGCCGACATCCGACCAGGCGAGCACGCGATGCTGCACCCCCTGCGCCGCCGGCAGCATAGTAATGACCACATCGGCGCCCGCGGCAGCGGTCTTCGCCGTTTCAACGCCGGCGCCGCCGGCCGCCACCAGTTTGGCGACCGCCGCCGCATTGACGTCCACGCCCTCGACCTGATGCCCGGCCTTGATGAGGTTCTGCGCCATCGGCAGACCCATATTGCCAAGCCCGATGAAGCCTATGCGCGCCATGGCGCCCTCCCCAATTCTTTTATTTTGATCACGGCGGCTGCTCCTGCGCCGATTTCAAAGCCAGCCAAAGATAAAGCACGAGCAGTCCGCCTTCCACCAGGCCGGTCAGCGCGCCGCCGCCAAACACCTGCGGGAAAAATACTTGCACTGCAAGCATCGAGGCAACGGCCGTGAGCCAGATCACCGCGCCCCAAGCGGCGGCAAGCCATAGCCCGACCGCCGCAACCAGATCGATCACCGCAAAGAACACGGTCGCAGCCTGCCAGGCAATGGAATGATATTGGAACGCATCGCTGACATCGACGCCGATGCCGCACACCCGCGACCAATGGTAAAGGCCCTTGAGCATCGACACGCCGGCCATGAGGCGCAGGAAAAGCACCAGTCGCCGCGTCCAGCGACCAATGTCCCGGTCGGCCGCATGCTCATGCACCGGTTCAAGGCCTTGCACGTCGTCGCGGGTAAACGGCTCGCTCATGGCAGCACCAGTTCGCCGGCGCCGAGTGGCGCAAAATGTCGCTCAACCTCTGCTTCGCTGACCTCGCCAAGCGTCGCCGGCCGCCAGCGCGCCTTGTTGTCCTTATCGATAATCACGGCGCGCACGCCCTCGTAGAAATCGCTCCCGTGGATGACGCGCGACACTATGCGGAATTCGGCACGCATGCATGTCTCGAAATCCCAAGCCTTGCCGCGCCGTACCTGCGCCAGCGCGATCTTCAGACTGAGCGGCGATTTGGTCCGTATGACGGCAGCAGTTTTACCGGCCCACTCCGCGTCACCGCCGCCTGACGCCGTCTCGCGGTCGAGTGCCGCCAGGACATCCTCAACGCTGTCACCCGTGAACAGCCGGTCGATAGTCGTTCGCCTCGCCACGATCGGGCCCTCTCCTGCCGGCTCGGCGAAAGCAGCAAGCACCGCGTCGACCGATACGGTCCCGCTCAAGCCATCGAGCAGCGCGGCAAAGCGCGCCGAGGGGATGTGGTGCGTAGCAAGACCCGTGGCGCAGGCATCGGCGATGCCGAAGCGCTCGCCGGTAAGCCCGCAATAGGTGCCGAGTTCACCCGGCATCCGAGGCAGAAACCAAGTAGCGCCGACGTCGGGAAAAAAGCCAATGCCCACTTCCGGCATGGCGAATTGGAAGCGATCGCCGGCGACCCGGTGCGAACCGTGCACGGACACGCCGACCCCGCCGCCCATGACCAGCCCGTCGATTAGGGCGACATAAGGCTTGCGGAATTTCTTGATCGCCACGTTGAGTGGATATTCGTCGCGCCAGAAATGCAGCGCCTCGGCACTGCGGCCGGCCTTGCCAAGATCGTAGAGTGCGCGGATGTCGCCGCCGGCCGAGAACGCGCGCGCGCCGGCGGCTTGGATGACCACGCGGGTAATCGCCGGGTCGTCGGCCCATACATCAAGCTGCGAGCGCAAAGCCAGCACCATGTCGTAGGTGACGGCATTAAGCGCCTGCGGGCGATTAAGCGTGATAAGGCCGGCCGCGCCGCGCCGCTCGAAAAGAATATCGTCGGTCATCGCGCGCAGCCGGCCATCCGATTTATTTTGGCGATGACAACACACCGGCGGCCTCAAGCCGCTGCATTGCTTGGTCAGAGAACTCCGCCTGCGGCGCATCGCCGCCTATCACGAACATCAAGATCGATTCCGCGTTAGGATCGCCCTTGGTGACGTTTTCAAAGCGCCGGATCATGCCGGGCGGGAACGACACCACGTCAAGTGGCCCGAGGTCGACATATTCCACGTCGCCCTTCTCGTTCTCCCAGCTCGCGCGCCAGGTGCCAGTCATCGGGATAAAGGTTTCGTTGGTGTCGTGATTGTGCATCTCCGGCCCGTGGCCCGGTTTGGCCTTGCAGTAGCCGAGGTTGAAGCCCTCGCTAATCTTGATCGCCGCCAATCGTGCCGCCTCCGAGCCCACCGGCGAGGTCACGCCCCCCTCGCCGATGTTCTTCGGCGGTTGGAACCCGATAACATTATAGAGCGTGCGCTCGCAGCCCGGCATTTTGCTGTCCGGCAGACCGCCGTCGGAACCTTTCAAATCCTTGAAGCGGGCAACGCGTTTCATCATCTCATTGCGCGAGAAGTAGAGTCGCGGAAGCTGTTCCATCGCGTTCTCCCAATTTTTCTAGTTTCCCAGCATAGCGCGGCTGACGATCAGCCGCATGATCTCGTTGGTGCCTTCCAGGATCTGGTGCACGCGCACGTCGCGCAGCACGCGCTCGATCGGATGGTCGCGCAGATAACCGTAGCCGCCGTGCAATTGCAGGCAGCCATCGACCACGGCGAATCCGGTATCGGTGGCAAGGCGCTTGGCCTGTGCGGCGAGCCGTGTCGCCGACGGCTCGCCGGCGCTCACCGCCACCGCGGCGCGATGCAACAGCAAGCGCGCGGCCTCAAGCTCGGTCGCGTAATCGGCGATACGGAATTGCAGCGCCTGGAAATCGGCGAGCCGCGAACCGAATTGTTTGCGCTCCTTCATATATTCGACCGTGCGATCGAGACAGAATTGCGCGCCGCCAATCGAGCAGGCACCGATGTTCAGGCGCCCGCCGTCGAGCCCGGCCATGGCAATCTTGAAACCATGGCCTTCCCGGCCGATCAGGTTTTCGGCCGGCACGCGGCAATTCTCGAACATCACCATGGCGGTTGGCTGCGATTTCCAGCCGAGCTTTTTCTCCCGCGCGCCGTAAAACAGACCGGGCGTGCCCTTCTCCACTACGATAGTGGAAATGCCGCGCGGACCCGCTGCGCCGGTGCGCGCCATGACGACATAAACGTCGGAAACGCCTCCACCCGAAATGAACGCCTTGGTGCCGTCGAGCACGTATGTGTCGCCGTCGCGCCGCGCCCGCGTCGTCAGGCTAGCGGCGTCGGACCCTGAGCCCGGTTCGGTAAGGCAGTAGCTGGCGAAATGCTCCATGCTGCAAAGTTTGGGCAGAAATTTTTTGCGTACCGCAGCACCGCCGAATCCGTCGATCATCCAGGCCGCCATGTTGTGGATCGAGATATAGGCGGCGGTTGACGTGCAGCCTTGCGCCAATTCTTCGAAGATCAACGCGGCATCGAGCCGGCTCAAGGCCGAACCGCCGACGTCCTCCTTGACGTAAATGCCGCCGAAGCCGAGCGCCGCTGCCCGACGCAACGCGTCGACCGGAAAGGTCTCGTTCTCATCCCAGTCGCGCGCATGTGGCAGCATTTCTTCGCGGGCAAACTGCCGTGCCGTCGAGCGGAAAGCGCGTTGTTCTTCGGTGAGGTCGAAATCCATATATCGACCGATAGAAGCCGGCCTTTGCTCCGTCAACGGCCGTTAAGCCTGGCGGCCGGGGCGGGTAGCGGGCGGTTCCCGGAACGGATAAAAAGAGGCTCCCGGAGACCCGCAATGGCAATCAAATTCGGCCGCCCGATCGAAGCCCGCGCCCGCCTATCGCCGGTCGAAAACGACTTGGCCGAGCGGCTCGACCTGTCCACTCGCCCGCGCCGCAATCGGCAGGCCGAATGGGTGCGCCGCATGGTGCGGGAAAATCAACTCACCACCGACGACCTGATCTGGCCGCTGTTCATCATGGACGGCGACGACAAGCGCGCCGCGGTCCCCTCGATGCCGGGCGTGGAACGGTTATCGGTCGACCAGGCGGTGCGCGAAGCCGAACGCGCCGCCAAACTGACCATTCCATGCCTGGCGCTGTTTCCCTATACCGATCCCGCCTTGCGCGACGAGACCGGGAGCGAGGCGCTCAATCCTGACAATCTGGTCTGCCGCGCGCTGCGCGCGATCAAAAGGGAAGTGCCCGAGATCGGCTTGCTGGCCGACGTGGCGCTCGATCCTTTTACCAGCCACGGCCACGACGGCTTACTGCGCGACGGCGTCATTCTCAATGACGAAACGGTCGCCATTCTGGTCAGGCAGGCGCTGGTGCAGGCGCAAGCCGGCTGCGACATCATCGCGCCCTCCGACATGATGGACGGCCGCGTCGCCGCCATCCGCAAGGGCCTCGATGCGGCGGATTTCACCGGCGTGTCGATTATGTCCTATGCCGCGAAATACGCCTCGGTGTTCTACGGGCCGTTCCGGGATGCGGTCGGCTCCGCCAAGACACTGACCGGCGACAAGTGCACCTACCAGATGGACTATGGCAACTCCGACGAGGCGCTGCGCGAGGTCGCGCTCGACATCGAGGAAGGCGCCGACATGATCATGGTCAAGCCCGGCCTGCCCTATCTCGATATTATCCAGCGCGTGAAGGAGGCCTTCGCCATGCCGACCTTCGCCTACCAGGTCTCCGGCGAATACGCGATGATCATGGCGGCGGCCGGCAACGGCTGGCTCGACGGCGAACGCGCGATGTGGGAAAGCCTCACCGCCTTCAAGCGCGCCGGCGCCGACGGCGTCCTTACTTACTTCGCGCCGCGCGTGGCGGAAAAACTAAAATCGGGCTGAACGCGCAAATTTTCTTCTATCCCGGTCAACGGCCATTCCTGAAATCGACGGGTAATCAATTCCATGGGCGAATTCGCAATCGGTCAAGGCGTGTGGCGTTTCGAGGATCCGCGGCTGATCCAAGGCGGCGGGCGTTACACTGACGACATCCAGCTGACCGGCATGGCGCATGGCGTGGTCCTGCGCTCGCAGCACGCGCACGCCAAGATCAGATCGATCGACACCGCGGCGGCGAAATCCGCGCCCGGCGTGCTGTGCGTGCTCACCGCAGCCGACATCAAGGCCGCCGGCTTCGGCGACCTGCCGGTGCCGGGCGGTCTCAAGCGGCGCGACGGTTCGCCCATGTACAAGCCGCGTTATCCGATCCTGGCCGAGGATCGCGTCCGCTGGGTCGGCGATTGCGTCGCCTTCGTGGTGGCCGAGACCGTGGCGCAGGCGATGGACGCCACGGAAATGATCGTCGTCGATTTCGAACCGCTGCCGGCGGTCACTTCCACGGCCGAGGCGCCGAAACCGGGCGCGCCGCGCGTATGGGACGATTGCCCCGACAATATCTGCTTTGTCGAGCTCATCGGCGACAAGGCGGCGGCCGACGCCGCCTTCGCGCGCGCCGACAAAATCGTCAAACACAGGTTTGTGGTCAATCGCGTCACCGCCGCCACCATGGAGCCGCGCGGCGCCGTAGGCGACTACAACGCCGCCGACCGCCGCTACACCGTGCATACGCCGATGCAGCGGCCGCTGCCGACCCGTGCCGAGCTCGCCAGGGTGCTCAATGTGTCGGACAGCAAAGTGCGCGTCATCACCGGCGATACCGGCGGCAGCTTCGGCATGAAATCGCCGGTATTCAACGAGACGCCGCTGGTGCTGCTCGCATCCAAGCTCACCGGGCGGCCGGTTAAATGGATCTCGACCCGCACGGAAGCGTTCCTCTCCGACGCGCAGGCGCGCGACAATGTCACCGAAGCCGAGCTCGCGCTCGACAAGGACGGCCATTTCCTGGGAATGCGCGTGAAGACCATCGCCGCTATCGGTGCCTATTTGCAAAACGCCATGCCGGCCTTCGTGCTCAACGCCGGCACGCTCGCCGGCGTCTATCGCACGCCGGCGATCCACGTCGACATCACCGCTGTTTTTTCCCATACCAATCCGATGCGGCCTTACCGCGGCAACGGCCGCCCCGAGGCGGCCTACATTATCGAGCGCATGGTCGATCTCGCCGCCGCCGAGCTTGGCGTCGACCCGGCCGACTTGCGCCGCCGCAATTACGTTCCGCCCGGCGCCATGCCGTTCAAGAGCGGGCTGACCTTCACTTATGACTGCGGCGAGTTCGAGAAGAATATGGATCTCGCGCTCGAACTCGCCGACCGCAAGGGCTTCAAAGCGCGCAAGGCCGAAGCGCGCAAGCGTGGCAAGCTGCTCGGATTCGGCCTGTCGAACACCATCGAGCGGGCGGGCGCGCCGAGCCTGGAGGGCGCCGAGGTGCGTTTTGACCGCACCGGCGCACTAATGTTGTTCTCCGGCTCGAACAGCCAGGGCCAAGGCCACGAAACCGTATTCAAACAATTGGTCTGCGATCGGCTCGGCATCGATCCCAACGACGTGCAATACATCCAAGGCGACACTGACCAGGTTTTCTTCGGCGAAGGCACCGGTGGTTCGCGCTCGGCGACGCTTGCTGGCTCGGCCTTCCACTTGGCGACCGAGAAGATCGTGACCAAGGCGCGCGCCATCGCCGCTCACATGCTCAAGATCGAGGAGGCCGATCTAAAATTCGACGAGGGCGTTTTCTCCACCAACAAGACCAACCGCACGTTGTCTGTGAAGGAAATCGCCGCCGCCTCGCTGGAACCCGCCAATCTACCGGCCGGCATGGAGCCGGGAATATCTGCCACCGCCGTCTATCGTTCCCCGGCCAACAGCTACCCGAACGGCTGCCACACCTGCGAAGTCGAAGTCGACCAAGACACCGGCAAGGTCGACATCGTGCGCTATTCCGTGGTCGACGATTTCGGCACCGTGCTCAATCCGCTGCTGCTGCACGGCCAGGTGCACGGCGGCATCGCGCAGGGCGCGGGACAGGCGCTGATGGAGGACATCCATTTCGACGCCCAAGGCCAACTCGTCACCGGCTCGTTCATGGACTACGCCATGCCGCATGCGCATGATTTCTGCGACTTGGAGGTCGAGAGTAATCCGGTGCCGACCAAGACCAATCCACTGGGCGTCAAGGGCGCGGGCGAAGCCGGCTGCGTCGGCGCCCTGCCCGCGGTGATCAACGCGCTGGTCGACGCGCTTTCCGAATTCGGCGTCAGGCACATCGAGATGCCGGCAACACCGGAGCGCGTCTGGCGCGCGATGCAGCGCCGATAGGCGTCGGCAAAAATTGCAGGTAATAAGCTACCGTGCGATTTGAATTTGTCCGCTCTGGCTGCGGCAGCTATTTGCTAAACCTGCTGCGCCGTAGAGCTGCCGCGCAGCGTCAAGGAGATGTCCGATGCGCAATGTTGGACGCAAGCTGGCGTTCGTCCTCGCTTCCTCCAGCCACGGGACGATGATCGTCAATCGTTTCGACCGCCACAGTGTCGGACCCGGCGGCGGCTTCGGTGTCGGCTTGCAGATTCTCGAGACCGGCCACTTTGATCCAACGGAAGTCGAGCTGGCCGTGCAGTTGCTCGAAATGCGCCGGCGCTATCACGGCGACGGGGTGGTGGCGATCGACTGCGGCGCCAATATCGGGGTGCATACCATCGAGTGGGCGATCGCAATGACCGGCTGGGGTTCGGTGCTCGCGATCGAGGCCCAGGAGCGAATTTTCTATGCCTTGGCCGGGAATATAACGATCAACAATTGCTTCAACGCCATGGTCGTGCACGCCGCCGTTTCGTCGGAGCCGGGCGTCATGAAAATTCCAATGCCGAATTATCTCACGGCGTCGAGTTTCGGCAGCCTCGAATTGCGCCAGCGCGAGGGCAATGAATTCATCGGCCAACCGATCGACTATTCGGAGGAAAAGACGGTCGCGATCCGGAAAATGACACTGGACGGGCTCGGGTTCCCGCGCGTGGACCTGATCAAAATCGACATCGAAGGCATGGAAATGGAGGCGCTCGAAGGCGCGCAGGCGACAGTCGAGAAAAGCCATCCGATTCTGCTCGTCGAATCCGTGAAGGCCGGAGGGGACCGGCTGCGGCCGTGGCTGGAGCAGCGCGGCTATCAGGTCTTCGAAGTCGGCATTAATCTCTTGGCGGTTCACAAGACCGACCAGACGCTCAGCCAATTGAAAGTCGCCGCGCCGCCGGCGCCGTCACCGGCCAAATGAAACACGCCCGCCGGGCGCTGTCCTCGGCAGATGCAGGCTGCATTCACGGCTGCCGTCCTTTTCCCACCACCATCGCCCGTTGCGCTCGGGTTCGCCCGGAGCGATCGCGCGCGTGCAAGATGCGCAACCAATCGAGGCGAAGCCTTTGGCGTACAACGAATTGATCGGAATATCGTTGGCCTCGATAGCAGCCAGCACCGCCGGCCGCGTCCAATCGAACAACGGGTTAAGTTTGGTCAGACTGCGGCCGGCATCGTAGTCGACCAGCGCAGCTTTACGCCGCGTCGCCGTCTGATCAGCGCGCAGGCCGGTGACCCAAGCCGTCGCCCCGGCCAGAATTCGATCGAGCGGTTTGGTCTTGCGCACGTCGCAGCAGGCGAGCCGGGCCTCGGTCGAAGCGTAAAAGCCGTTGATGCCGTCGCGCGCGACAAGCGCTTCCAAGGCGGCACGATCTGGATAGACCGCGCGAATCCGTCGGCCATAGCGACGCTCGGTCTCCGCCCACAACGCATAAGTTTCCGGAAACAGCCGCCCGGTATCCAGCGTCACCACGTCGATGTCGAGATCGCACTCCCATATCCAATGTAGAATGAGCTGGCCCTCGATGCCGAACCCGTGCGTGAAAACAATTGGACCATCTATCGTGCGCCGCAGACAAGCGATGCGCTCCGCCGGCGTCAAAGCCTCAATATCTTCGCTGCGGATTCTGTGAACCACGTCGAGCATGCGGCACTTAATGTTGCCTGCAATTTGCGAGTCAAACCGGAAATAGAATTCGCTTTTTTCGCCTACCGCGCGCCGTCGATGCTGTCGCCGCGCCGATAATGGCAAAGCCATGCCAAAATTCCTGTGATATTTATCGGCAAAAATTCTATCGTCGCACGCCCAAAACCAATGCGGTTGTCATTTCGCGCGCATCAAGCGTGAAAGGATATTGTCCGCCGAGGCGATATCTTTCATCGCCACCGCGTCGCGCAACAAAATGCCGCTATACCATCACGCGCCGATGGAATTTTCGTGTCCCCCGCTCACTCCGTGGCTGCGCCGGCCTCGATGCGCACCGGCCGATAGCCGTCCTCGGCAAGCGCGATCTTGATCTCCTCGGCGTGGGTGCCGTCGCGCGTCTCGATGGTCACGTCGAGCTTCGCGCCCTTGGCCGGTACGTCGAGGAAGAGCCGGCGGTGATCGACCTCCAGAATATTGGCGCCGAGCGTGCCAAGCCGGGTCGCGATTGTGCCGAGCACGCCGGGCCGGTCCGGAATGGTTAAGCGGAACGAGACGATGCGCGTTTCGCGCTCAAGTTCGCGCACCATGATAGACGCCAATATGCGCGGATCGATATTGCCGCCGCACAGGATGAGCCCGACCTTCTTTTCGCGGAAGCGTTCAGGTCTGGCGAGCATGGCGGCAAGTCCCGCTGCGCCGGCACCTTCCGCCATGGTCTTCTGCAGGGTGAGATAGGCATTGGCCGCGCGCTCCAGATGCGCCTCGTCGACCAGTATGATCTCCGAGACCAGTTCGCGGATCACCGGCAGCGTCAGCCTGCCGACATTCTTGACCGCGATGCCCTCGGCCAGCGTCGGCCCCCCGACCGGCCGGTTGTCGTTGTGCAGCGCATTCCACATCGAGGGATAAAGTGCGGCTTCGGCGCCAACGATTTCGATAT
>JBOHII010000419.1:0-5035 GCA_050725955.1 Pseudolabrys sp.
GAGAATGCCAAGCGCGAGGGCGTTCCTTATCAGCGTTATATCCGCCATCTGATCGAACGCGGAATAACCGCGCCGAAGCGAACCAAAGCGAAAGCCGGCTAATCGAATGAAATTCCTCGACGAAGCCAAGGTCTATGTCGCGTCCGGCGCCGGTGGCAACGGCTGCATCGCGTTCCGCCGCGAGAAGTTCATCGAGTTCGGCGGCCCCTCGGGCGGCGACGGCGGCAAGGGCGGCGACGTGATCGTCGAGGCGGTCGACGGCCTCAATACGCTGATCGACTACCGCTACCGGCAGCACTTCAAGGCGCAGAGCGGCGGCAACGGCATGGGCAAGGACATGCACGGCGCCAACGGCAAGGACGTGGTGTTGAAAGTTCCGGTCGGCACGCAGGTCTACGAGGAGGACGGCGAGATGCTGCTCGCCGATCTCACTTGTGCCGGCGAACGCGTCACGCTGATGAAGGGCGGCAATGGCGGTTTCGGCAATGCCTATTTCAAGAGCTCGACCAACCAGGCGCCGCGCCGCGCCAATCCCGGCCAGCCGGGCGAGGAGCGCACCATCCGGCTGCGGCTGAAATTGATCGCCGACGCCGGATTGATTGGCCTGCCCAATGCCGGCAAATCCACTTTCCTCGCCGCGGTCAGTGCGGCCAAGCCGAAGATCGCCGGCTATCCGTTCACCACGCTGCATCCGCAACTCGGCGTGGTGCGCGTCGACGAGCGCGAGTTCGTGCTCGCCGACGTGCCCGGCCTGATCGAAGGCGCACACGAGGGCGTCGGCCTCGGCGACCGTTTTCTCGGCCACACCGAGCGATGCCGGGTTTTGCTGCATCTGATCGACGGCACCGGCGAGGACGCCGGCGCTGCCTACAAGACCGTGCGCGCCGAGCTCGAAGCCTACGGTCAGGGCTTGACCGACAAGCCGGAAATCGTCGCGCTGTCCAAGGCCGACGCGCTGACGCCGGAGGCGATCAAAACGCAAAGCGCGAAGCTGAAGAAGGCGGCAAAAAAAACGCCGCTGATCTTGTCGTCGGCCTCCGGTCAGGGCGTGATCAACGTGCTGCGTGCGCTCCGCCAGGTGATCGATGCAGCGCGCGCGGGCGCGGACGAACCGGCGTCAAAAGAAGAAGCCTGGCAGCCGTAATGCCTTATATATTATAATGTTATATCAATGATTTAGGGATTTTAATTGCATCTTTAGCCACTGAAATGCAATTGTAGTATGCGAATTGCATTTATGTGGTGATCTATGAATCCGGAAGAATTCAAAAATTCGGAAACTGGAAAACTTGTTCCAACAATAAAGGGAATGGCGTTTATCCCAAAGCCATTACCGCCTCCCCTTTTAGACCTAGCACCTCTAGTCCCGCTTGTTTCGAGAGCAGAACGAGCATTGGGGGAGCTTAGCGGAATCGGCCGCACATTGCCCAATCCTTATCTTCTCATCCGCCCTTTCATGCGGAGGGAAGCTGTCGCCTCGTCGAAAATCGAGGGGACCGTGACGACCCTATCGCAGCTTTTGCTCTTCGAGGTGGACGAAGAATCGACACGCGCACCCGGCGATGCTCGCGAAGTCCTGAACTATGTTCGGGCACTTGAACATTCGCTGAAGCGCCTTGATGAACTTCCCATCTCAGCTCGCCTCATTCGCGAAGCACATAAAATTCTTCTAACAAATGTTCAATCAAACAGAGGCGCCCAGATTATTCCGGGTGAATTTCGGAGAGACCAAAATTGGATTGGCGCAAGACTGATTGAAAACGCGCGGTATGTTCCGCCACCGCCGCAAGAAGTTCCCGAGGCAATGTCGGAGCTCGAAAAATACATCAATACTAAAGATGATGAAATTCCAACTCTGATTCAACTCGCATTAATTCACTACCAGTTCGAGGCAATACATCCGTTCCCTGATGGCAATGGTCGCGTCGGGCGGCTCTTGATTCCACTTATCCTATGTGAGCGGAAGGAAATTTCTCAACCGCTTCTTTACATGAGTAGCTATTTTGAGAAAAATTATAAAGATTACATAGACAACTTGCTGACAATCAGCCAATTGGGCCTTTGGGGAAGGTGGATTGCCTTCTTTCTAGAAGGCATCGAAGAGACTTGTAAAGATGCCGTCGAAAGAGCTCAAGCGCTGCAAACGTTGCAAAAAAAATATTACGGAAACATTCAAAGAGCGCGCTCCTCAGCGTTATTGGGTCGTCTAATCGATCTACTGTTTGAGCATCCAGCGATGACTGTGCCTTATGCCGCTGAACGCCTTAAAATCTCGTACAATGCAGCCAAAAACAATCTAAATCGTCTCGTGGAAGCACAGATTATTCGTCCTAGCGGCGGTGATAGTCGGCCAATGGTGTTTGTGGCTGCCGACATAGTAAGCACGATCGGTTGATTGTACGAGGGAGTTATCATGAAGACTCGCGCCGCCGTCGCCTGGAAGGCGGGAGAGCCGCTCACCGTCGAGGCCATCGAGATCGAAGGCCCGAAAGCCGGCGAGGTGCTGGTCGAGATCATGGCGACCGGCGTCTGCCACACCGATGCCTACACGCTGTCGGGCGCCGATCCGGAAGGCATCTTCCCGGCCATCTTGGGCCACGAGGGCGCCGGCGTGGTGCGTGAGGTCGGCGACGGCGTAACAAGCGTGAAAGTCGGCGACCACGTCATCCCGCTCTACACGCCGGAATGCCGGCAATGCAAAACCTGTCTTTCTCGTCGGTCGAACCTGTGCACCGCCATCCGCGCCACACAGGGCAAAGGATTAATGCCGGACGGCACCTCGCGTTTCCGATGCGATGCCGATCCGGTGTTCCACTACATGGGTTGCTCTACTTTCGCCAACTTTACCGTGCTGCCGGAAATCGCGCTGGCCAAAGTGCGCGCCGACGCGCCGTTCGACAAGATCTGCTACATCGGCTGCGGCGTCACCACCGGCATCGGCGCGGTGATCAACACGGCGAAAGTCTGGCCCGGCGCCAATGTCGCGGTGTTCGGACTTGGCGGCATCGGGCTCAATGTGATCCAGGGCGCCCGCATGGCCGGCGCCGACAAGATCGTCGGCATCGACACCAATCCGGGCAACCGCGCCATCGCCGAGAAATTCGGCATGACCCATTACGTCAATCCCAACGAAGCCGGCCGCGACAAGGTGGTGCAGGCGGTGGTCGAATTGACCGACGGCGGCGCCGACTTTTCGTTCGAATGCATCGGCAATGTCGAGGTGATGCGGCAAGCCCTGGAATGCTGCCACCGCGGCTGGGGCGAGAGCATCATTATCGGCGTTGCCGCCAGCGGCAAGGAGATCGCCACCCGCCCGTTCCAGCTCGTCACCGGCCGGGTCTGGCGCGGCACGGCCTTCGGCGGCGCGCGTGGGCGAACCGATGTGCCCAAGATCGTCGACTGGTACATGGACGGCAAGATCAATATCGACGATCTCATCACCCACACGATGCCGCTCGACAATATCAACGACGCCTTCGACCTGATGCACGAGGGCAAGTCGATCCGCAGCGTGGTGGTTTATTGAACGGTGTACCGCGAATGCGCTTGCCCTCTCCCCTTGTGGGAGAGGGGAAGAGATGCTGCCGCTTGACCGCCCCTGCCTCCCCTCCCGCCGGCGGGCCCCTTGGTGTAGCCTTGCGGCAAACGCGCACTAAAAACGCGCAATCCGCCCGTCACCGGGCGAAAAACACCTGGGGGAGACAATCATGACGCCGATCAAGGCCGCTCTTGCATTCGCATTCTCGCTGGTCGCATTCGCCGCCTGGGGCGCCGACTATCCGGCGCCGAAACGGGGTGAATGGATTGCGCGCGACTTCAAGTTTCACACCGGCGAGGTGATGGCGGAACTTCGCTTGCACTACACCACGGTGGGCAATCCGTCGGGCGAGCCCGTCGTCGTGCTGCACGGCACCGGCGGCTCGGCCAACAGCATGCTGACGCCGAATTTCGCCGGCGAATTGTTCGGCGCCGGCCAGCCGCTCGATGCCGCGAAATATTACATCATCATCCCGGACGGCATCGGCGCCGGCAAATCGTCCAAGCCCTCCGACGGGCTGAAGACGAAATTTCCCAGATACAATTACGACGACATGGTCGACGCCCAGTATCAACTGCTCAAGAACGGCCTTCGCATCAACCACGTGCGGCTGATCATCGGCAATTCGATGGGCGGCATGCACGTCTGGACCTGGGGCGAGCGCTATCCCAACTACATGGACGCGCTGGTGCCGATGGCCTCGCAGCCGACCGCCATGGCCAGCCGCAACTGGATGATGCGGCGCATGCTGATCGAGACCATCAAAAGCGATCCCGAATACAACAACGGAAATTACACCGCGCAGCCGCGCATGCTGAAGATCGCCAATGTATTCTTCGGCATAGGCACCAACGGCGGCACGCTTAATTATCAGCACATCGCGCCCACCCACGCCAAGGCCGACGAACTCGTCGACAAACGACTGGCCGCGCCGATGAAGGCCGACGCCAACGATTTCATCTATCAGTGAGACGCCTCGCGCGACTTCGACGCCGCGCCGCAGTTGGACAAGATCCAGGCGAGCGTGCTGGCGATCAATGCCGCCGATGACGAACGCAATCCGCCGGAAACCGGAATCATGGAGCGCGAAATTAAGCGCCTGAAGAGCGGCAGGCTCTATGTGATCCCGGCCAGCGAGGCCACCCGCGGCCACGGTAGCACCGGTATCGCGAAGTTCTACGCCAAGCCGTTGCAGGAATTGCTGCAAACGGCGCCGCAGCGGGCGATGTAGCGCGCGCCGGCGTCAGGGCGTCGGGATCGTCACTTGGTGCAAAGCCGGCGCGGACCGTCGAGCGGCTGATAGGTGCAATCGCTCGGATTGAACGAGCTGTAGGCTTCGGCGCACGACCGCATATGGCAATGTTGGTTAAGCGGCAAATCTTCATCGGCCCGTGCATTGTCGGCTGAGGGTTCCGTGCCCGTGCTGCAAAGCCTGCGCGGCCCATCGAAGGGCTGCCAGGTGCAATCGGTTTAGTTTAACTAATGTTTGGCCGCTGG
>JBOHII010000420.1:0-4223 GCA_050725955.1 Pseudolabrys sp.
AAGCGAGAGCCCGTTGACGGCCGCGCCCATCGCGTGCTCGCGAATGCCGAAATGCAGATTGCGGCCGCCGTACTTCTCCGCCTCGAAATCGCCGGCGGCCTCAAACGTGAGATTTGTCTTGGTCGACGGCGCGAGGTCCGCCGCGCCGCCCACCAGCCACGGACAGCGCGTCGCGATGGCGTTCAGCACCTTGGCGGATGAATCGCGGGTCGCGAGCCCCTTGGCGTCGACCGGGAAGCTGGGCACGTCGGCGTCCCAGCCGTCGGGAAGTTCGCGCTTCTGCATCTGCTGAAGACGATGCGCGAGATCGGGGTATTTCGCACGAAAGGCCTTGAACCGGGACGACCACTCCGAACGAAGTTCACGGCCGCGCCGGCCGATGCCGGCGGCGAAATGCTCACGCACGCCGTCCGGCACTAGAAATTTGGCATCCTCCGGCCAGCCATAGCTGCGCTTGGCGAGACGTATCTCCTCTTCGCCCAGCGGCTCGCCGTGCGCGGCGCTGGTATCGTGCTTGTGCGGCGCGCCAAAGCCGATGTGACTGTTAACAATAATGAGGGTCGGCGCATCGTTGGCGTCTCGAAATGCTTCGATTGCTTGCGCGATGCGCTCCGTATCGTTGGCGTCGCCTACTTGGGTGACGTTCCAGCCGTAGGCGAGAAAACGCGCCGCCACATCATCGCTGAAAGCAAGATTGGTATGTCCCTCGATCGTGATGTCGTTGCTGTCGTAAATCCAGCACAGATTTCCGAGCATCAGGTGGCCGGCGAGTGAGGCGGCCTCGCTCGTCACTCCCTCCATCATGTCGCCGTCGCTGCACATCGCGTAAACGTCGTAGTCGAAAATCTTGAAATCAGGTCGATTGAAATGCTTGGCCAGCCATTGTTCAGCGATCGCCATGCCGACGCTGGTGGCGCAGCCCTGCCCTAGCGGTCCGGTCGTCGTCTCGACACCGGTCGTAACATGATACTCGGGGTGTCCCGGACACCTCCTGTCGAGCTGACGGAAATTCTTGATGTCGTCGAGCGTAACGGCGGCCGCGTCTGAACACTCGTCATCAGAATTGACTGCTTTGACGCCGGCGAGATGCAGCACCGAATAAAGCAGCATCGAGGCGTGTCCGTTGGACAGGACGAAGCGGTCGCGGTTTGGCCACAGCGGATCGTCCGGGTCGAATCGCAGGAAGCGTTGCCAGAGCGTGTAAATGACCGGCGCCAGGGCCATCGGTGTGCCCGGGTGGCCGGAATTTGCCTGCTGTACCGCGTCCATCGACAAGGTACGGATCGTGTTGATGCAGAGCTCTTCGATTGAACCGGGATTTGATGAAACTTTGTCCACCACGGCCGCGCCATCACCGGCGCTGCGTGGCGGCCTCGCCAGCCCGGCCGCAGCCTTTTCGGTGTTTTCGAGTAAGGCGGGGTTTTGGGCTTGATCTCGACCAGCCATAAATCCCTCAGAGTATCCGAAATGGTATCGCCCCTAGATGTAACGTCATTCCAGCCGGAGCGTTCAAATTTAGCCGGCCGGGCACGGGCACGCGCGCACAAAGCGTTCGTAGCCGCCCGAAACGCTTAATTGGTGCTCGTCGGCTCGAGCACATAATGGGCAATAGTTGTGCGTTTCGCAAATCACATCCGAACGTATTGGTGATGCAGTCCACCGAAGACGGGAATAGCGACAACCCTGCCGAACCGCCGCACGGCGCGCCGTAACGGCGCATCCTTTTGCAAAGCCACCAAGCCTCAAATGTTGTCCAACGCCGTGATGGTGGCCCTCGACCGCGCGTCATGTATTTCGAGACGGATGATTGGGCCACGTCAAAACCGGGCATAAGAGCTCGCCGTATGGAAAGCCCTAAGAATTTTCGGAAAGGACAGGCCGGGGAACTTCTTTTCATGCCGATGGTTGTCCGCAGGACTGGGGAGGCAAAAAATGCTGCGAACGATCCTTCTGATCATCGTGATCCTTCTGCTCATTGGCGCTCTGCCGACGTGGCCGTACAGCGGCGGCTGGGGCTATTACCCGTCGGGCGGGCTCGGCCTGGTGGTTATCATCGTCATTGTTCTCATTGTGCTGGGCAGAATCTAAAAAGAGCAAATCCATGGCGAAGCGCAAATATTCTCGCAGCGCGGGCAATGATGTCGAGAAAGAGATGCGCGCCTACAAAAGTGGAACGGCTAAATCCGGGCCGGGCGGCAAGGGCGGACGCGTCAAAAGCCGAAAGCAGGCCGTCGCCATTGGCCTTTCCATAGCGCGAAAAAAAGGAAAGCGCGTCCCGAAAAAACGACGCTAATTCTTCGCGCGTTCGTGGGTGCCACTTCGTGTGACCGACCGGCCGGTCGCGGCAGTCGGCGCCGCGATGCTTTGGGTGGCCGCAACGCTGGGCGGCGCCTGCGGCCTCGGCGCGTCGCCGCCGCACGCCGATCAAATAGTCTTGTTGCCGATTGGAACCTTGGGTGGAACATGACGTTGGCTCAAGGGGCGATTGATTTGACGAGTCGTTTCCGATGGCCCGCCCGACCGATTTCAACCGTCGCCAGCTTTTATCCGCCGCCGCCCTCGTGGGCTCCGCCGTCGCCGCCGACCGCGCATCCGCCCGCTCCATTTCCGGCGAAGTGCCATGGCAACCCGGCGAGGCCAACAAGCCCCCGCCGGTTGTGCAGCCCGGCCCCAGCCAGTTCTTCACCCCGGATGAGGGCGAATTCATCGACGCCGCGGTTTCAAGGCTGATTCCCAAAGACGATCTCGGTCCCGGCGCCAAGGAGGCGGGTGTCACGACCTTCCTCGACCGGCAATTGGCCGGCCCTTACGGGCAAGCGGCGCAATGGTACATGCGGGGCCCGTGGGCCAAAGGCGAGAAAACGCAAGGTTACCAGAGCAAGATGTCGCCGGCCGAAATGTATCGCGCTGCCATCAAGGCGATCGACACTTACTGCAATGGAAAGTTCGCCGGTAAGAAGTTTGCCGCTCTGGCCGCGGACCAGCAGGATCAGGTGCTCACCGGTCTCGAAAAAGGCGACATCAAGCTCGATGGCGCCGACGCGAAATCCTTCTTCACCATGTTTTTGCAGAACACCACCGAAGGCTTTTTTTCGGACCCGCTCTACGGCGGCAACAAGGACATGGCCGGCTGGAAACTGCTCGGATTCCCCGGCGCGCACTACGACTACCGGCCTTACGTCAAGAAACACAATCAGAAGCTCGGTCTTGCTCCCGTCGGCATCAAAGGCCGGCCCGGCTGGAATGCGGGTTGAGGAGAATCGAGCATGGCGAAAAAATTGCCGCCGGTTGACGTCGTTTTCGTAGGTTTCGGCTGGACCGCCGCCATTCTTGGCCAGGAACTAACCGACGCCGGCCTCAACTGCTTGGCGATCGAGCGCGGCGGCTGGCGCGACACCTCGACCGATTTCGCGGTGACGTTTGCGCAGGACGAGTTGCGCTACATGTGGCGGCGGGCGCTGTTCGAAGAGCCGACGCGCGAGACGCTCACCTTCCGCAACGATCCGAGCCAGACCGCGCTGCCGATGCGGCATCTCGGCTCGTTTCTGCCGGCGACCGGCGTTGGCGGCGCCGGCATCCATTGGAACGGTCAGACTTGGCGCTTCCTGCCGAGCGATTTCGTCGCCCGCAGTCACAACGAACAACGCTACGGCAAGCTCCCCGATGACATGACCGTGCAGGATTGGGGCGTCACCTATGACGAACTCGAACCCTATTACGACAAGTTCGAATATCTCTGTGGCATCAGCGGCAAAGCCGGAAACCTGAAAGGGCAGATCCAGCCGGGCGGCAATCCATTCGAAGGGGCGCGCTCGCGCGACTATCCCAATCCGCCACTCGATATGGTCTACGCGCCGACGCTGTTCGGCGAGGCCGCCGCCAAAACCGGCAACAAGCCGTTTCCGTGCCCCGCCGCCAACATGTCGCGGCCCTATACTAATCCGCTCGGCGTGCAGCTTGGACCGTGCACCTATTGCGGCTTCTGCGAAAAGTTCGGCTGCGGCAATTATTCAAAGTCGAGCCCGCAGACGACGATCCTGCCTGTGCTGATGCGCAAGAAAAACTTCGAGCTGCGCACGGAATGCAATGTGCTCAAGGTGCTCAAGGACAGCGCCGGCAAACGCGCGACCGGCGTTGTCTATATCGACGCGCAGGGCGAGCAATGGGAGCAGCCGGCCGAAATGGTGTTCCTGTGCGCTTTCGCGCATCATAATCCACATCTT
>JBOHII010000421.1:0-3729 GCA_050725955.1 Pseudolabrys sp.
CATGGTGCGCGCGATCGAGACCATCGGCCCCGGCGACCCCGCCCCGGAAGGCGATCCGTTCCGGCTCGAAATCGCGTGAGCGGGCCGCTAAGCTGATGCGGGTTAAACGGGGGCGCATGTGACTGGCAAGACATATGGCGTCGTCGGCCCCGAGGTGATCACAGACCTCGGCGGGCTTGAATTCCTCAAAGGCATGATCGCCGGCACGCAGCCGAATCCGCCGATCAGCGAATTGCTCGGCTTCCATCTGGTCGAGGTCGAAGCGGGCCGCGCGGTATTCGAGGGCCTGCCGGAATTCCGCCACTACAACCCGATCGGCACCGTGCATGGCGGCTTTACCGGGACGCTGCTCGATTCCGCGCTCGGCTGCGCTGTCTTCTCGACGCTCGCCAAAGGCGAGGCATGGACCACGCTGGAACTCAAATTGAATCTGGTGCGCCCGCTCACAAAGGACACCGGGCCGGTGCGCGCGGAAGGCCGCCTGATCCATCGCGGCCGCACGGTGGCGACCTCGGAAGGCGATCTCAAGGATCGCGCCGGCAAGCTCTACGCCCACGCCACCACGACCTGCATGATCTTCCCGGCGAAAGGTTGATAGCTAGTCGTTGTCCGCGGTGAGCGATGGCCGCAGCGATACCGGGCCAGCCTGGTGATGGCGCGACGTGCGCACGATATGCGCGCGGCCCTGATTGCGGGTGAACTCACAATAGGCAAAGCCGAGCCCCGCGATCGAGCCGCGGAAGCTGCTTTCGCTGGTGCGTTGCAGATTGAAGCAGGGCTGGATCGGCAGTCCGCGTAGCGACGCGCACACCGCTTCGCCCTTTACCTGCAGCGTCCCGGGTGGCAGGTGGGCATAGCGAACCTGGCCGGAGCCCTGGAATTGGATGGAGCCGACCACCGAGCCGTCGGCATGCACGCGGCCAATCCCGCGCGTGCCTTCGAAACAGGTGTAGGTGAACATCTTGCCGATGACGAAACGGCGCGCCTCGTCGGCATTCATTTCGCCGGCCAAGGCCGGAACCGCGGCCAACAGGCCGACCAGCAACGCAAGCCCACGCACCATACCCGCACTCCGAATGACGCCACCGATTTAAGAAAACCACGGCCCGTTGTTCAAGCCCGATGAAGTATGCCACCCGTTCGTCGATAAATCCTGAACGCGTTTACCCGATTTTGACCACGATCCGCCCGCGCACCTGCCCGGCCAGGATGGAACTTGCCGCGTCCAGGACGTCGGAAAGGCCTATTTCTTGGGAGATTGCGGCCAATTTTTGCCGGTCCAGGTCGGTTTCCAGACGTTTCCAGGCTTCCTGCCGGCCCGCAAGCGGGCACATGACGGAATCGATGCCGTAAAGACACACCGCGCGAAGAATAAACGGGGCAACCGAGGTCGGCAGGTCCATGCCCCCCGCGAGCCCGCACGCAGCCACCGCCCCGCCATAGCGGGTCATCGACAACAGGTTGGCGAGTGTCGTTGAGCCGACGCTGTCGATAGCCCCCGCCCAGCGCTCCTTGGCCAGCATCTTGGGCGGTCCGGCAAGCTCCTTGCGCTCGACGATCTCGGCGGCGCCGAGGCCCTTGAGATAGTCGGCCTCGCCTGGGCGGCCGGTGACGGCGCTGACGGAAAAGCCGCGTTTGGCGAGGATGGCAATGGCGACCGAACCGACGCCGCCGGCCGCCCCCGTCACCGCGATCGGCCCGCGCTCCGGCGTCAGTCCGTGGCCCTCCAGCGCCATCACCGCCAGCATCGCCGTGTAACCGGCGGTGCCGATCGCCATCGCCTCGCGGGCGCTCATTGAGGCCGGCAGCCGCACCAGCCAGTCACCCTTGACCCGCGCCTTAGCGGCATAGGCGCCGAGATGCGTCTCGCCGCAGCCCCAGCCGTTGAGGATCACCTTGTCGCCCGGCTTCCAGGCCGGATTGCTGGAAGCCGCTACCGTGCCGGCGAAGTCGATGCCGGCGATCATCGGAAAGCGGCGCACCACCGGCGCCTTGCCGGTAACGGCGAGGCCGTCTTTGTAGTTGAGCGTCGAATATTCGACCGCGACGGTGACGTCGCCGTCCATCAGATTGGCCTCGTCGAAATCGGCGAGTGCGGCCTTGGTGCCGCCATCCGCCTTCTCGACCACAATCGCCTTGAATGTCGCCACGCTTCAGCCTCGCGGTTTCACAAGATGCCATTCATGGCGCGGGGCGCGCGGCCGCGCAAGCTCAGCGCTGCAACACGCCGATCACCCGGCTGGCGAAGCTCAGCCGTTCGGCCATCACCGCGATCACATAGCTCAGCAGCGCCTGGCCGAGCGCGGGCTGCTCGCGCTTGAGCGCATTGAAACGTTCGGCGCTCAGCTCGTAAAGCACGCTCGCGGTCTCGGCCTGGATCGTGGCGCTGCGCGGGCGGCCGGAAATCAGCCCCATCTCGCCGATGATGGTATGGCGGCCGAGGCTGCGCACGCGCACCGCGTGGCCGTCACCCATATCGACGACGATGCCGACGCGGCCGTCGAGGATGAAATGCATGGAATCGGACGGCTCGCCCTGCCGCGCGATGATGTCGCCGGGCGCGACCTCGAAGCGGCGACAGAGCGCCGCGAGCGCGTCGGCGTGCTCGGCGCTGCCCAGCGCCTTGGCAAGCCAGCCGCGCAGCGAATCCAATTCGGCGCCATCGCCGCGATGCGCGGCGACGATCGCCTCCTCGCAAGTTTCGAGTGCGCGGTCGAGGTCGGGGGCGACGACCACGTCCGGCGTCAAGAAGCGGATGGCGTGAAACGCCTTTTGCAATTCCGGCGTCAGGTTGGCCAATACGAGGGCGGCACCGCTTTCGCCGGCCACCTGCTTGATCTGCGAGAAGCTGTGGGTGGCCGAGGAGTCGAGGCCGGTGACCAGACGGAAATCGAACACCAGGAAACGGCAATCCGGCCTTTGTTGCAGCAGCGCCTTGACGTGTTGATAAAGCCGGTTGGCCGAGCCAAAGAACAGATAACTCTGCAGCGCCATACCCTGCAGCTGGCGGCCGTGCTGCGCCAGGATCGCCAGCTCCTCGCCGCTGCGATCGAGCCGGCTGCGATATTCCGAACCGTCGAAGCCGAACTTGATGGCGTTCACGCGGCTGGCGCTCACCGCGAAAGTCGCGCAGCCGATCGCCACGCCGATCAGCACGCCGGCAATGAACCCCCATTGCACGATGATCAACACGACGGCGAGCAGCGACACGTATTCGAGCTTGCTCAGTTGCCGCGCCGATTGAACGACCCAGCGGCGCAACAGGCGCGCGCCTGCGATGAACAGCACGCCGCCGACGGCAAATCTCGGGACGAACCCGAGAAAGCCCGGGCCGATGACCAGCATCAGCGCCATAATCGCCGCGACCGTCAGACCGGACAGCCGGCTCCTGGCGCCGAGGTTGTAATTGAGCGACGTGCGGGTCAACGACAGGCAGCTCACGTAACCGCCGAGCGCGGCGGTCGCCAGATTGGCAAAGCCCAGCGCCTTGAGTTCGCGGTCGATGTCGGCCTCGCGGCGAGTGGCGATCTCGACCCCGGTGGTGTTGAGCAGCAAACTGATGACGGTCACGAAAATCACCGCCAGCAGGTCGCCGGCGAGCCAGGACAGCGAACGCCAGGGGAAATCGGCCAGTGCATCCAGCCGCCAGGGAGACACAAGCGGCGCTGCAACTTCCGGCCGGAACAACCAGTTGGCGGTCTGGGCATCGGCAATGGACACGCCGGCAAC
>JBOHII010000422.1:0-4409 GCA_050725955.1 Pseudolabrys sp.
GGGTCGTGTAGCGGATATTGTTGACGTCGAAGAGGAGCAGCGCGCCGACTTCCGAGCCTTCCATCGCCTGGCGCGCCCGCGCGATGCGGTAGTTGTGCAGCCGCTGGTAGTTAACGCGCTCCTCGAAGTCGACACCCATGGTGCCGAGCGCGGGCAGATGACGGCCCCAGTTGTAGCGCGGGTTGATGTCCTCGGCCGTGATCTTGATAGGCTCGCGGGTTCTCTCGTCCATGGCGCACTCCCTTGGGTATGGCGGTATTTGGCCAGCGAGGCTGGCTGGGTTGGCCGGACTATAGCAACCCGCCGCCGCCGCCGTCACGTCGCGGCAATGACCCGCTTGAGCGTGGAACGTAAGGATTCGGCCTGGTCAGCGCCGAAGGCGGCTTCGAATTCCTTCTGCGCCCGGCGCCATTGTGCTTGCGCCGTTTTGAATTTCACCTGCCCGGCGGCAGTGAGCGCAACGCTGCGGGTTCGGCCGTTTGCGCCGGCGCCCACGGATATCAGTCCATCGCGCTCGAGTGGGCGAACCGCGCGGCTCAACGCCGTGCGCTCCATCACCATCGTTTCGGCCAGTTTGCCGAGCGGCATCGGCCCCAACCGGGCCAGTTTCGACAGGATCGAATACTGCGTGCCGCGCAAGCCGATCTCCGCCATGTGCCGGTCGTAAATTTGCGAGACGTGACGGGCAGCCTGGCGCAGCGCCAGATTGTTGCAAGGCGTCCAGTCCAACGCCGCGTCCACAATCGCCTTTTCGGCCGCTCTTTGTTTTCGCATGGCTCACATTCCCGGAGCGGCCAACGCCGCTCTTGCCAATAAGTGCATATGCACGTATTAACGTCAAGGCTTAAGTGCATATGCACCTATCTCGCCGGGGAGGCGCCGCATGGACCCGCGAACCAGAATGCTGCTGGAGGCGCCGGTCACGCGCACGATCGTGCGCCTCGCCTTGCCCAATGTGGCGGTCATGGTGGTGCAGGCCTCGATCGGGCTGATCGAAACCTTTTTCGTCGCCAAGCTCGGGCTCGATGCGCTCGCCGGTATCGCGCTGGTCTTTCCGCTGTTCATGCTGTTGCAGATGGTGTCGGCCGGCGCCATGGGCGGCGGCATTCTGTCGGCTATTGCGCGGGCGCTCGGTTCGGGCGACCGCGAACGCGCCAACGGTCTGGTCTGGCATGCGGTCGCCATCACGGTGCTGCTCGGCGCCGCGGCGACCGCCGCGATGTTGTTGGGCGGGCATTCCCTCTATGCGCAGATGGGCGGGCGCAACGGATCGCTCGCCGCCGCCTTGACCTATTCCAACATCGTCTTTGCCGCGGCGATCCCGCTCTGGCTGTTCAATTCCTTGGCTGCAGTCATCCGCGCCACCGGCAATATGTTTTTCCCGGCGACGGTTATTATTTCCGGCGCGTTTTTCTTGATCCCGATCTCGCCGCTGCTGATCTTCGGCCTGGGGCCGTTTCCGCATCTCGGCATCGCCGGCGGCGCGGTGGCCGTGATGGTCTATTATGTCGTCGGCTGCGCGATCTTCGTGGCGTATATCTGGTCGGGGCGCGGCGTCCTCAAGCCGCCGGCGGTGCCGCCGCGGCTGCGCTGGGCGCCGATGCGCGACATTCTCCGGGTCGGCGCGGTATCCTCGCTGGTCAGTCTATCCACCAATGTCAGCATCGCGACGGCGACCGGGCTCGCCGGGCTTGTCGGTCCCGCCGCGGTCGCCGGCTACGGCACCGGCGCACGGCTCGAATATCTGCTGGTGCCGCTGGTGTTCGGACTGGGCGCGCCGGTAGCCGCGATGGTCGGCACCAGCATTGGCGCAGGCGATCGCGGCCGCGCGTTGCGGGTTGCCTGGACCGGCGCGGCCATTGCCGGCGGTCTCACCGAGGCGATCGGGCTCGCGGCGGCCGGCTTTCCGCACGCGTGGCTATCGCTGTTCGGCAGCGAGCCGCAGATGCTCGAAACCGGAACGCTCTATCTGCACATCGTCGGGCCGGTGTACGGTTTCTTCGGCGTCGGACTATCGTTGTATTTTGCCTCGCAGGGCGCCGGCCGCATGGGCTGGCCGATGTTGGCCGCGGGGCTGCGCGTCGTCATCGCAGCCGGCGGCGGTTGGCTGGCGGTCAAGACCTTTGGCGGCAGCCATGGGTTGTTTGCTGCGCTTGCCGCCGCCATCGTAAGCTTTGGCCTGGTGAATGCGGCCGCGGTTGCCAGCGGCGTGTGGTTCGCCGGCCGCAAAAAACCGGTGCTGGCCGTGCAGACGTCGTGAGGGGGCGGCGATGAGCGAAACAAAAAGCCTGCTTTATCTCGACGATCTCGCGCCCGGCCGCACGTTTCGCGGCGCGCGCACGATCGAGGTCGACGAGGCAGCGATCAAGGAATATGCGCGCCAATTCGACCCACAGCCGTTCCACCTCGACGACGCGGCGTCGAGGAAAACCATGTTCGGCGGACTGGCGGCCAGCGGCTGGCATACCGCCGCGCTGACCATGAAGTTGCTCGTCACCGATGGGCCGCCGCTTGCCGGCGGTATCATCGGCGCCGGCATGGACGAACTGCGCTGGCCAAAGCCGGTGCGGCCGGGCGACCGGCTGCGCATCGAATGCGAGGTGCTGGAAGTTCGCCCGTCGCGTTCGCGGCCCGAGCAGGGCCTGGTCAAAATGAAAACGACCACGCTCAATCAGAACGGCGAACCGGTGCAGATCCTGGTCGCCAATCTCATCGTGCCGCGCGCGCAGTGAGGCTCAGGCTACCTTCTTTCCCCACAATCGGCTTGAAGCGATATCGGCGCCTTCGCGGATGGCGCGCAGCTTGAGCCACACCGCCGCCTCGATCACCCATTCCCGGTTGGTGAACGTGCCGAAGCCGCAATCGGCCGAGGCGATTACCCGCTCGCGCTCGCTGACCGCGGCGACCGCATCCAGGATGCGGCGCGCCACCACTTCCGGATGCTCGACGAAATTGCTGGTGGTCTCGATCACGCCGGGGATCAGCAGCATGTCCTTGGGCAGCGGGTGCGTCTGGAAGGCGGTGTATTCGTGCGCGTGGCGCGGATTGGAGAACTCGATCGACAACGCGCCGACATTCGCCTGGTAGAGCGCCGGCAGAATCTTGACCAGCGGAATATCGTGGATGTGCGGGCCCTCCCAATTGCCATAACAGATATGCAGCCGCACGCGGTCGCGTGGAATGCCGGCGATGCCCTCATTAATTGCCGCAATGTGGCGCTCGACCGCTTTGACGAAGGCGCCATCGTCGAGGTCGCGGTACATCATGGTCCGGTCCATGGCGAGATCGGGCGCGTCGATTTGCAGGATCAGCCCGCCTTTGTGAATCGCCTGGTATTCGTTCTTCATCTCGCGCGACAGCGCGGTGAGATATTTGTCCTGGCTGCCATAAAACGCGTCGAGCATGGTCGATGAAATAATGCCGGGCGAGGGCGCGGTCATAAAGCTTTCCGCGAATTTGCCCTCGGCGATCTTCTTGAAGCGCGCAATCTCGCTCTCGATCGGCTTGAGGTCGAGATATTTCAATTCGCTCTGGCATTCCGGCGCGTTCTGCTGCTTGCTGACAAGCGGGAAGCGCCGCTTGAGCTGCTCGACCAGCGCGGGAAACTCCTCGAATTCGCGCCCGCGCCGCCGGTTCGATACCCCGGCAAAACCGCTCATGCGCTGCGGCACATAGGTCTGGAAGCCGACCCGCTGCTGCTCGCCGTCATTGCCGATGTCGATGCCGGCGGAGGCCTGTTTCTCCACGACGTGGCGCACAGCCTTGTCCATTTCGGCGGCCATTTCCTTGGCGTCGAATTTTTAGCCCGCTTCGCGGCGGACCAGCAGGTCGGACAGTTTCTCGTTGCGCTGCAGGCTGCCGACATGGGTGGTCAGAATGCGGTCCCGGCTGAAGATCATAAGCGGCTTGCTCCGACTGGCCGACATTGCGGCATTGGGTTGCAAACTGCATAATACGAAACGTTCTGGGAGGAAAAGCAAATGGCAGTCGCCGAAAAAAAGGCGGCGCTATCGGAGGCGAGCGCCGATGTGGGCGCAATCCCACGCGATTACAATTTCGCCGCCGACGTGCTGCAACGCAATCTCGATGCCGGCCGCGCCGACAAACCGGCCTTTATCGATGGCCGGCGCCCGCTGACCTATCGCCAGCGCGCCGACCGGGCGGCGCGGCTCAGTGCAGCCTTGCGCGGCCTCGGGTTGCGCCGCGAAGAACGCGTGCTGCTGGCCCTGCTGGACACGGTCGACTGGCCGACCGCCTTTCTCGGCTGTCTCAAGGCCGGCATCGTCGCCGTGCCGGTCAATACGCTGCTCACCGAAGATGACTACCGCTTCATGCTGGCCGACAGCCGGGCCAAATGCCTGGTGGTGTCGGAGGCGCTCTATCCGAAGTTCGAGAAGCTGATCAAAGAC
>JBOHII010000423.1:0-1891 GCA_050725955.1 Pseudolabrys sp.
TCTGATCTGGCGGGCGGCCGACCTGCTTGGCGTTGCACAGCAGGAGCGGATCGCGCTGCGCGAGCGGGTTTCAGCGTCGCGTGTGAATGGGGGCGGCGCCATTAAATGAGCGGCTTGCAGCCAGTCACCGTGATCACCGGCGCCTCAGCCGGCATTGGCGTTGCGCTGGCGCGCGTGTTCGCGCGCAACGGTCATGCGTTGGCGCTGGTGGCACGTCGCGAGGACCGGCTGCGCGCGCTGGCCGACGAACTTGCCGCGGCCGGTAGTCCCAGGCCGCTGGTGATCGTCGCCGACCTGCAACGCAGTAATATCGCCGGTACGATCGGCGATGCGCTCACCGCGCAAGGCGCCGAACCGCAATACATCGTCAACAATGCAGGCTTCGGCCTGGTGGGGACTGCCGCGACGCTCGACCGCGCCGAGCAACTGGCGATGATCGACGTCAATATTCGCGCGCTCACTGAGTTGTCGCTCGCCTTTGTCGACAGCCTCGCGCGCCACCAAGGCGGCATTCTCAATGTCGGCTCGATGGCCGGCTTCCTGCCGGGCCCGGGCATGACGGTCTATTACGCGACCAAGGCCTATGTGTTGTCGTTCAGTGAAGCGCTGCACAGCGAGCTCAAATCGCGCGGGGTGCGGGTGAGCGTGCTCTGTCCGGGCCCGGTGCCGACCGAATTTGCCGCTCGCGCGGGCATCTCAGACAGCATGGCCCCCGGCATGCTGGTCCAGAGCGCCGAGCAGGTGGCCGAGGCCGGCTATCGCGGCCTGATGCAGGGCAAACGCACGATCGTGCTGGGCCTCACCAACAGACTGGTCACGCTGCTGATCCGCGTCGTTCCACGCAGCCTGTTGCTTGCCGTTGTAGACCGCCGCCAGCGTCGGCGCAGGTCCGCGCAAAAGTCATAGCCGATACCGGCCGGCGATATTGCAAACACCGGCAAAGCCGCTAGTACTCAGGACAGGCGCAAGATTCAATGTTTGAACATAATCTTATCGGAAAGCCCGTTTCCGCCCCGGAGCAAGTCCGGGCGAGACGTTTGCTGGATTATGCCGCGCGCGCCGTACCGCCATGTTGAAGCCGGTCCTTCTCATCCTGCATCAGGAGCACTCCTCGCCCGGTCGCGTTGGCCAAGTGCTGAGCAAGCGCGGCTATCCGCTCGACATCCGCCGCCCGCGCTTCGGCGATCCGCTGCCGGAGACCATGGACGAGCACGCCGGCGCCGCGATTTTCGGTGGGCCGCAAAGCGCCAACGACGAGGAGGATTTCGTCAAGCGGGAGATCGACTGGATCGGCGTGCCGCTGCGCGACAAGAAACCGTATCTCGGCATCTGTCTCGGCGCCCAGATGCTGGCCCGCCATCTCGGCAGCCGGGTATCTCCGCATCCGCAAGGCCATGCCGAGGTCGGCTACTATCCGATCCGCCCAACCGAAGCCGGGCTCAAGCTTTGCCCGGAGTGGCCGGATCACGTCTATCAATGGCATCGCGAGGGCTTCGAACTGCCGGCCGGCGGCGAATTGCTGGCCGAGGGCGATGAGGCCTTTTCCGTGCAGGCGTTTCGTTATGGCACCGGCTATGCGCTGCAATTCCACCCGGAGGTCACCCACGCCATGATGTATCGCTGGCTGGTGCGCGGCGCCCACCGCCTGGAACTGCCGGGGGCGAAGCAGCGCGCCGAACATGTCGCCGATCGCGCCGTGCACGATCATGCCTCACGCAACTGGCTCGCCGCCTTCATCGATCACTGGATCGGCCGTAAGGCAAGCGCGGAGGCGGTTGGATAGCGGGGCCCGCCTTCGCCCTGTCGGGCTTCTGCGCGGCAGCCTTCGCTCGCTTCGCTACGATAGGTATCACCGGCTTGCCGAGCCGTAGCTCGCGAAGCGAGCGAAGGC
>JBOHII010000424.1:0-3931 GCA_050725955.1 Pseudolabrys sp.
CTCTTGGTGCGCACCAACCCGAAGGAAACCGGGCATCGCGGCCTTTCCATGCTGCTCGCCGAAAAGCCGCGTGGCGACGACAAAAATCCGTTCCCAGCGGCCGGCATGACCGGCACCGAGATCGAAGTGCTCGGCTATCGAGGTATGAAAGAATACGAGATCGCCTTCGACGGCTTCGAGGTGAAGGCGGAAAATCTGCTCGGCGGGGTCGAGGGGCTGGGCTTCAAGCAGCTCATGCAAACCTTCGAATCGGCACGCATCCAGACGGCTGCCAGGGCGATTGGCGTGGCGCAGGCGGCGATGGAGCAGGCACTCGCCTACGGGCAGGCGCGCGTGCAGTTCGGCGTGCCGATCGTCAGTTTCCCGCGCGGGTCCGACAAGCTCGCCATGATGGCGGCGGAAATCATGACCGCGCGCCAGCTCACTTATTTCGCCGCGCGCGAAAAGGATTCGGGCCGCCGCTGCGACCTGGAAGCCGGCATGGCGAAATTGCTGGCCGCGCGCATCGCCTGGGCCAATGCCGACAATGCGGTGCAGATCCACGGCGGCAACGGTTTCGCGCTGGAATTCCCCGTGTCGCGCATCCTGTGCGATGCCCGCATTCTGAATATTTTCGAAGGCGCCGCGGAGATTCAGGCGCAGGTGATCGCCCGCCGGCTGCTCGACGGGACGAACTGACGCAGATTTTCGCAACGAAATGCGGTCTCGCGCGTTTGTTCCAGGACAATGCGCGGGTTACGCGATTATCCTAGTCTCGCAGTACATTCTAGTGTCGCAGTACACTGCAGGAGGCCCGCATGTCGGGATTATTGATACACCATGGCGAATGGGTCGTGGCCTGCGACGGCGCCAAGGCGCTGGTGCTGGAAAACACCGGCGACGCCAAGTTTCCCAATCTCAAGGTCATACAGGTTTACGAGCAGAAGGATCCGGCCACCCATGAGCTCGGCACCGATGCGCCGGGCCGCGCGTTCAGTCCGGCCGGTCACGGTGCTCGCAGCGCCGTCGAGCAGACCGACTGGCACGACCAGGCCGAGCGAGCGTTTCTGATCGAGCTTGCCCACAAGCTCGATGCCGCGGTCGCCGCCGGCAAGGCGAAGTCGATCATATTGGCGGCTTCGCCGCGCGCACTTGGCATGATCCGTCCGGCCTATTCGCACGCGCTGCGCGCGGCGGTGCGCGCCGAGGTGGACAAGGACCTGGTCAAGCTGCCGGTGCACGAAATCGAGAAGCATCTGACCGGCGCCTGACGCCACGCGTTCGATTAAGGCTGGCCCGCCGCAAATGCGATGCTATGGTCGCGGCGAATCCCGTTATTCGAGGCTGGCGAATGAACTGCAATGGCAGTCTGGCTAGACGCGGTGCCGCAATCACCGCGCTGCTCACGGTATTGATCGCCGCGGCTAGTGCACAGCCGGCCAATCCGCCGCCAGCGGCTACGCCGCCCCCAGTGCCACCCGGCAATGCGATCAGCAATCCGAACGCGGTACCCGGATTTTGGGACCCGCGCCGGCGCCCGGAGCGGCCGGACCTCTCGCGCATCAGCATTATCCGCTTTCTTACTGAAACCGATTATCCGCCGTTCAATTATACCGGACCGGACGGCGCGCCCGCGGGCTTCAACGTCGACTTGGCGCGGCTGATCTGCGAGGAGATCAAGGTCCAGTGCACCGTCCAGATGCGGCGCTTCGACACGTTGATCGCGTCGTTGAACACTAACCAGGGCGACGCGATCATCGCTTCGCTCGCCGAGACGCCGGAGATGCGCAAGCAAGTCGATTTCAGCGATCCCTATTACCGCACGCCGGCGCGTTTCGTGTCGCGCCGCGATTTCAACAGCGACGACGTGCGGCCGCAGGCGCTGGAAGGGCGGAAGATCGCGGTGGTCGCCGGCACCGCACACGAAGCCTACCTCAAGACCGTATTCACCGAAGCCGAACTACATACCTATCCAAACGCGGAGGCCGCGCGCGACGCGCTGAAGAAGGGCGAAGTCGATCTGTTGTTCGGCGACGGCATCTCGCTCGCCTTCTGGCTCAACGGCACCGATTCCGGCGGCTGCTGCGAATTCCGCGGCGGTCCCTACACGGAAAGCCGCTTCTTCGGCGAGGGTGTCGGCATTGCGGTCAAGCGCGGCAACGACCTGTTGCGCCAGGCGTTCAATTGGGCGCTGTTCCGGCTGTGGGAGAAAGGCCGCTTCACCGACCTGTGGCTGCGCTATTTCCCGATCAGTCCGTTTTGAAGCGCAAATTTGACGTGAGCGCGCGAGATTCCTAGTGTTCGCAAGATCATGATGTCCGTGACCGAATCCACCGAAAGCTTGCGCGAGGTTGCCGAGAAGTCGAATGCGTGGCCGTTCGAGGAGGCGCGCAAGATCGTCGCGCGGCTGAAGAAACATCCCAAAGACGTGGTCGTCTTCGAGACCGGCTACGGCCCCTCCGGCCTGCCTCATATCGGCACTTTCGGCGAGGTGGCGCGCACCACCATGGTGCGCCACGCCTTCCGCGTGCTCACCGACGACAAGGTGAAGACCCGGTTGATCGCCTTTTCCGACGACATGGACGGGCTGCGTAAGGTGCCGGACAATGTGCCGAACAAGGAGATGTTGACGGCTTATCTAGGCAAGCCGCTGACCAGCATTCCGGACCCGTTCTCCAATGAATTTCCGTCGTTCGGCGCGGCCAATAACGCGCGCCTGCGCCGCTTCCTCGACCAGTTTGGCTTCGATTACGAGTTCGCTTCGTCGACCGACTATTATGCCTCCGGCCGCTTCGACGCGACGCTGCTGAAGATGCTCGCGGTCTACGACCGGGTGATGGCGATCATCCTGCCGACGCTCGGGCCGGAGCGGCGCGCAACCTACTCGCCGTTTCTGCCGATCTCGTCGAAGACCGGTGTCGTGTTGCAGGTGCCGATGATCGCGCGCGATGTCAAAGCCGGCACCATCACCTATGCGGACCCCGATAGCGGCGAACAGGTGACGACGCCGGTGACCGGCGGCCACGTCAAGTGCCAGTGGAAGGCGGACTGGGCAATGCGCTGGGTAGCGCTTGGCGTCGATTACGAAATGGCCGGCAAGGACCTGATCGATTCGGTCAAGCTCTCGGGCGAAATCTGCCGCGCGCTCGCCGGCACGCCGCCGGAAGGCTTCAACTACGAACTGTTCCTCGACGAGAACGGGCAGAAGATTTCCAAGTCGAGGGGCAACGGGCTGACCATCGACGAATGGCTCCGTTATGCCTCGCCGGAAAGCCTGTCCGTGTTCATGTATCGCGAGCCGAAAGCGGCCAAGCGGCTTCACTTTGACGTCATCCCGCGCACGGTCGACGAATACCAGCAATTCCTTGACGGCTACCAGCGCCAGGACATGCGCCAGCGGCTGCAAAATCCGGTCTGGCACATCCATTCCGGGCATCCGCCCAAGATCGAGATGCCGGTGACGTTCTCCATGCTGCTCACGCTGGTATCGTCGTCGAACGCGGAAAACGCCGAGACGCTGTGGGGCTTCATTGGCCGCTACCGGCCGGGCGTCACGCCGCAGACCAATCCTGAGCTCAATGCCCAGGTGCAATACGCCATCCATTATTTTCGCGATTTCGTGCAGCCGGCCAAGAAATTCCGCCAACCGATCGAAATCGAGCGCAAGGCGCTTACCGATCTGCGTGACGCATTGTCGAATTTACCAACTGACGCGAGCGCCGAGGAAATACAGGACGTCGTGTACGAAATTGGCCGACGCGAGCCGTTCCTAGACCAAAAGAAGAAAGCCAAGGACGGCAAGCCGGGCGTTTCGCTCGACTGGTTCAACATGCTTTACCAAGTGCTGCTCGGCCAGGAAAAAGGCCCGCGCTTCGGCTCGTTCGTCGCGGTCTATGGCTTGCAAAATACCGTCGACATGATCGACGGGGCGCTGGCCAGGAGTGCGTAGGAC
>JBOHII010000425.1:0-12379 GCA_050725955.1 Pseudolabrys sp.
AGGTTGAACACGCCGAGATCGGTGATCACCATGTCCACGACGCCCGCCCCGGTGAGCGGCAGGCTGCATTTATGCAGGAGCTTGGGATCGACGCCGCCGTCCTTGGCCTTGGCGACGTGTTCCATGATCACGACGACCTTCTTGACGCCGGCGACAAGATCCATGGCACCGCCCATGCCCTTGACCATCTGGCCGGGGATCATCCAGTTGGCGAGGTCGCCGTTCTCGGCGACCTGCATGGCGCCGAGCAGCGCGATGTCGATATGCCCGCCCCGGATCATGGCGAAGCTATCGGCCGAGGAAAAATAGCTGGTGGTCGGAATCTCGGTAACGGTCTGCTTGCCGGCATTGATCAGGTCGGGGTCTTCCTCGCCCTCATAAGGGAACGGGCCGAAGCCGAGCATGCCGTTCTCGCTTTGCAGCTGCACGCTCATGCCGTCGGGAATGTAGTTCGACACCAGCGTCGGGATACCGATGCCGAGATTGACGTAGAAACCGTCGCGCAATTCGCGTGCCGCACGTTCGGCCATCTGATCGCTGGTCCATGCCATGGCGGGCTCCTGAAATCTACGCGCGCTTGCGCACGGTGCGTTGCTCGATGTGTTTCACGGCATTGGGCACGTGAACGATACGCTGTACGTACACACCCGGCGTGACGATATGGTCGGGATTGATCTCTCCCGGCCGAACCAGATTTTCGACTTCCGCCACCGTAACTTTACCGGCGGTCGCCATCATCGGATTGAAGTTGCGCGCGGCCTTGCGGTAAACGAGGTTGCCCTCGGTGTCGGCTTTCCACGCGTGCACGACCGACAGATCCGCGACGATGCCACGCTCCATGATGTAGCGTTCGCCATCGAACACGCGCTCTTCCTTACCTTTGGCGATGTCGGTGCCGACGCCGGTGCGGGTGAAGAAAGCCGGAACGCCCGCGCCACCGGCGCGGATGCGCTCGGCGAGCGTGCCTTGCGGGTTGAATTCGATCTCCAACTCGCCGGCGAGAAATTGTTGCGCGAACAATTTGTTCTCGCCGACATAGGACGAGATCATCTTCTTGACCTGCTTGGTTTCGAGCAGCAGGCCGAGGCCGGCCCCGTCCACGCCCGCATTGTTCGACACCACGGTGAGATTTTTCACGCCGGAGTCGCGTATAGCCATAATGAGCGTCTCAGGGATGCCGCACAGGCCGAAGCCGCCTGCGTGGATCAGCATGCCGTCCTTGAGCAGCCCGGCCAGCGCCGCCTTAGCGTCGGGATAAACCTTCTTCATTCAACACCACCACGTCCCCGGACAACCATGAACCTAACCAAAGGTGAGAGAACATCAACTGGACGGTCGAACGCAAGGCTATCTCCCCGCCCCGCCGGGAGGCGTGATGTCGGTGACCGGATTGCGCGGCCTAACCGGCGCATTCGGCGGCGGCGGGGTGGCCGGCGCGCCCAGCGTGGTGGGGATGGCGGATTTCTGCATGGTCAGCGTGGTCGGCAGCGGCAGATGATGCGGATAATAACTCCACATCACAAAAACGCCCACGAACACCAGCGCCGACAGCAGGGCGGCCATGCCGCGATGGCTGAACGACAAGACATTGCCGATGAGGGTCGAGACAAAGACGAAAACCGCGAGGATAGCGACATAGAGCCAATTCACGGCGGCCAGATCGATCGGCATTGGACCTCGTCCTTCTTGCAAGCCAAGCCCCACGCGGACTCTAGCGCAGACCCGCAATGCGGGTCACCTGCGGCGCGGTTATTTCCCTAAACCCTGTTTGTGACTATACCTCCTGCCCCATGCCAAATCTCCTCATCCTCACCGAAGTCCAGGAAGCCATGCGGGCCCGCTACAAGGCCATGCTCTTGGAGCGGTTCCCGGGGCAACTGACCATCAACGTGGTCGGGCATCATAACGATGTCGGGCCCCATATCGCCGATACCGATATCCTGTTGTGCTTTTCGCCGCCGATGGCCGACCATGTGGTGCGCGATGCCAAGAAACTGAAATGGATCCAGGCGCTCGGCACCGGCGTCGACAACATCATCGACCTGCCCTCACTGGGCAAAGAAGTGCTGGTCACCAATATCCGCGGTATCCACGGCGCGCCGGTATCGGAGGCGACCATCGCCTATATGCTCTCGCTCGCGCGCAACATGCCCGGCTCCGTGCACGCGCAGGACCGCTCCGCCTGGGAGCGCTGGCCGTCGCAGCTTCTGTCCGGCAAGACGGTCGGCATTCTCGGCGTCGGGCTGATCGCGGAATACCTCGCGCCGATTTGCAAGCTGCTCGGCATGACGGTGATCGGCATCAGCGGTAGCCCGCGCGCGGCGAAGGGCTTCGACCGCATGGTTGCGCGCGGCGATCTCATGAAGGTCGTAGGCGAACTCGATTTTCTGGTTGCGCTGGCGCCGCTGACGCCGGAAACCCGCAATATTGTCGACGCAAAACTGCTCGCGGCCATGAAGCCGTCCGCGTATCTGGTCAATGTCGCGCGTGGCGGCGTGGTCGACGAGCCGGCGCTGATGGCCGCACTTGCAAGCGGGACAATCGCCGGCGCCGCGCTCGACGTTTTCTCGAAGGAGCCGCTGCCGCCCGACAGCCCGCTGTGGAAGACCAAGAACCTCACTATCTTCTCGCATCTCGGCGGCTATTCGCTCGGCTACGAGGATCGCGCCATGCCGACCATCGCCGGCAATATGGAGAAGTTCCTCGCGGGCGATCTCAAAAACATGATCAATATCGTGCGCAGGCCTGCCTCCTGGGGAGTTTGAACCATGGCTATGTCGGAACGCTTGAATAATCCGATCTCCACCGCCGAACTCGAGCGGCGCTGGCGCGCGGTGCGTGCCGCCATGGAGCCCGAAAAGATCGACGTGCTGCTGATGCAGAACAACAACGATCACATGGGCGGCTATGTGCGCTATTTCACCGACATGCCGGCGACCAACGGCTATCCCAACACGGTGATCTTTCCGCGCGACGACGAGATGAGCGTGGTGTGCCAGGGTCCGTTTGGCGGCGGCGAAACCACGGCCCAGGGCGACGTCACCTGGCGCGGCGTCAAGCATATCCTCACCACGCCGAGTTACGCCTCTTGCTTTTACACCAAGGACTACGACCCCGAACTTGCGCTCAAGGCGCTGGAACCGTACCGCAACGCCACGATCGGCTATGTCGGCACCTATCAGATGTCTTTTGCGATGCTCGACTTCATCAAGCGCGCGCTGCCGAAGGCGCGTTATGTCGATGCGTCCGATCTGGTCGACCGCATCAAGGTGATCAAGAGCGCGGAAGAAATGGAATTGGTCAAACGCGCGGCGGCAATGCAGGACGGCGCCATGGCTGCTGCCTTCGCGGCGGTGAAGCCCGGCATGCGCGACACCGAAGTGGCCGCGGCCGCGCAGGCCTACAGCGTTTCGCATGGCAGCGAGAATGGCATCTATCTCTGCGCTTCAATGCCGCTCGGTCACCCGTCGAAATTCGCCAACAAGCATTTGCAGAACCGCGTCATCCAGAAAGGCGACCAGATCGCCTTGCTGGTCGAGGACAACGGGCCGGGCGGCATGTACACCGAACTCGGCCGCTCGTGCGTCGTCGGCGCCAAGGTGCCGCAGCCGATGAAGGCTGAGTTCGACTTCTGCAAGGAGTCGCGCAAGTTCACTCTCGATCTGCTCAAGCCGGGCGCCTCGTGCAAGGATATCTGGGACGCCTTCAACGCCTTCATGCGCAAGAACGGCCGGCCGATGGAAGCGCGGCTTTATTGCCACGGCCAGGGTTATGACCTGGTCGAGCGTCCGCTGATCCGCAACGACGAGCCGATGAAAATCGAAAAAGACATGAACATCGTCGTGCATCCGACTTATATCCACGCCGGCTACCTCAACTGGCTGTGCGACAACTACCTGATCGGCGGCAACGGCCCGGGCGACCGGCTGCACCAGTTTCCCGAAGAAGTCGTCGAAGTCGGCTGAGGAGAACCGCCATGCCCGAGATAAAAATTGTCAATCCCGACACGCTCGGCAAACCACTCGGGCAATATTCGCACCTCACGCGCGTGAAGGCGTCGGAATTCGTCTTCATCGCCGGTCAGGTCGGCGTCCTCAAGGACGGCAAGCTCGCCGGCGACGGCGGATTCGACGCGCAATGCGGACAGACCTTCGCCAATATCGAGGCGGCGCTGAAATCGGTCGGCGCCGGCTGGGGCAATATCGTCGAGTTCGCCACTTACATGGTGCACTCGCAGGACATTTCGAAATTCATGGCCTGGCGCCTGCGCGAATTTCCGAAAATGTTCACCAACGGCGCTTATCCGCCGAACACGCTGTTGATGATCGACCGCCTAGTGCAGGAACAATTTTTGATTGAGGTCTCGGCGGTCGCGGCGCTTTAGGCGGGCGGGTCGATCAGGCTGACATGCGCGGCGACCACGCGCCAGCCTTCGGGAAATTTCACCCAGGTCTGCATCTGCCGGCCGATCTTCCCTTTGGCCGAAGGGCGCTCGTAGAGCGTCGAGGCGACGGCAAATTCCCGGCCGAAGGTCGTGATTACGGTTTGTGAAATGGTACGGCCGACGCCGACCGGCGAGCGCGCCACGCGGAACGACTTGATCGCGGCATAGCCGTAGAGATTTTCACCGGCACCGTAGCGGATGGTGCGCGGATCGTCGCGGAATATGCGGTTGAGCGCCTCGACGTCGTTCGACACGAGCGCCACTTCGTAGGCGTCGAAGGCTTTGCGCACCTCGGCCACGACCTCCGGCAAGTCGATATCCATGATTTTCTCCCTCGAGGCCTTGGCTTTTTCCACCATCGACAATGGAAACGTAGTGCCTTCGGCGCGCTGAGCGGTCCAGCCGACCGCGGCCCTGTCGAAGGCAAGACCGAGACTGAACTTGGCGTCGGTCGCCCGCAGCACGGTAAGCGTCGCCGCGGCAATCTCCGGCCCGATGCCGTCGCCTTCACGCATCAAAAGTTGCACGCCCGCCGGCTTGTCACGCATCGGCATCACCTTGATGTCCCAGGCCGCGTCCCATTGCGGCCCACGCTATATCGAACTATGCTTTTTGCCATAAATAAAATTGGTTCGGGGAGGATACAAAATGCCGCGATTCATCGCTCGATTGCTCATGGCGACGTCGGCTCTGGCGCTGTGCGCCGTCTTCGGCTCGGGTGCGCAGGCGGTAACGCTGAAATGGATCACCTTCAAGCCGCAGAATGCCGGCGACGCGCAAGCGATTTCAACGCAGTGGTTCGTCGACGAATTCAAGAAGCGCACCGGCGGCAAGAGCGAAATCCAGATGTTCTGGGGCGGCAGCGTCGCCAAGGACAAGGAGATCCCCGACTTCCTCTCCGGCGGCGCCGCCGACATCGGCGACATCATCACTCCCTATTTCCCGGACAAGTTTCCGCTCAACAACGCGGTCGGCTACTTCATTCCGCAGCCGCATTCCACCATCGAGATCGCCGAGATGATGGAATATTGGTACCGCGCCTATCCGCAGTTCCAGCAGGAGCTCGCCAAGTACAATCTCAAGACCATCGGGTTCCGCCCGCTCGAGGACTACGGCATTATTTGCACCAAACCGATCAAGTCGATCGAGGACTTCAATGGCAAGCGCATCCGCACTTACGGCTTCGCCTATCCGGCCTTCGTGCAGGCGCTGGGCGGCACGCCGGTGTCGATGAGTTCGGCGGACGGCTATGAGGCGCTGCAGCGCGGCATCCTCGACTGCTCGCCGATCGGCCCGTCGCTGGCACATGGCTGGAAATACGACGAAGTGGCGAAGTACTACATCGAGGTTCCGATCGGCGCCTCGTTCGGCCACATGATCACCATGAACCTCAACAGCTACAACAAGCTCGACGAACAGACGCGCAGCATTCTCGACGGACTCGGCCGCGAATATGCCATGCGCTATACCGTCGATCTCGACGTGCTCACCAAAGTGATCCGCGAAGGCTGGAAGAAGAAGGGCGTTACCGTCATTCATCTGCCGAAGGAGCAGTTCGCCAAGGTGCTCGACTTTCCGGCGGTGAAAGCGGTTCGCGAGAAATGGATCGCGAAGGCGAAAGCGGCCGGCGTGCCGGCCGATGAGATCGCCAAGGGCTTCGCCTTCTGAGCGGGCGGCTCGCGCGCGCGCAACAACACGTCATTCCGGGGCCGGCCAAAGGCCGGAACCCGGAGTCCACACCGGCTCTACACTTAGTTTCTGGATTCTGCGTTCGCCGCTCCGCGGCGCCCCGGAATGACAGAAAATAACGAGACACCGCCGATGGTCGCCTTTCAACGCCTGTACCGGGGCTACGGCCATGTGCTGCGCGCCATGGGCTTCATCGCGGCGGTCGCGACTTTCGTGATGATGGCGCTGGTGGTGGCCAATATCGTCGGCCGCTACCTGTTCAACAAGCCGCTGGACGGGACGTTGGAGTTCACCGAGTCGCTGCTCGTTCTCATCATATTTCTTTCGGTCGCGCTCACCCAATATAACGGCGGTCACATCCGGGTAACGCTGCTCACGCGTCGGATGCCGAAGACCTGGGCGCATGCGCTCAATATTTTTTGCATGCTGGCGGGCGCCGCATTCTTTTCCTGGTGCGCATACGCGGCGTGGCGATTTGCGCTGCAGTCGTGGTCGTTCAAAGAACAGGAATGGGGCACGGTAGTGTTCCCGCTCTATCCGGTGAAATTCGTCGTATTCATCGGGCTGCTGATGCTGGCCATCCAGTTCGGTCTCGACGCCATCGCCGAAACCATCATGCCGATCAAGGCCGACGACGAAAGCGCGATGGAGAGGATTTGATGGCCTCCCTGGAGATCGGCCTTGTCGGGGTGGTCGCGCTTTTCGCGTCCATCCTCCTCGGCGTCAATGTGATGGTGGCGCTCGGGCTCGTCGGCGCGCTCGGCCTGACCGCGGTTGCCGGCTTTACCGCCGCCACCTCGATGCTCTCGACCGTGTTCTTCGAGACGACGCACTCGTTTCATTTCAGCGTCATCCCGCTGTTCCTGCTGATGGGCTATTTCGCCATGCGCGCGGGCCTCGGCGAGGACCTGTTCGAAGCGAGCAACAAATGGTTTGGCGCGCTGCCCGGTGGCCTCGCGATCTCGACCACTTTGGGGGCTGCCGCCTTCGGCGCCGCCTCGGGCTCCTCGATCGGCACCGCCACCGTGTTCACCAAATTGTCGCTGCCGCAAATGCTCGATGCCGGCTACGACAAGCGCATGGCTTCGGCCTCGATTGCCATCGCCGGTACGCTGGCGGTCATGATCCCGCCCTCGGCGGTGATGGTGATTTTCGGCATATTGACCGATTCCAGCATCGGCGACCTTCTGATCGCCGGCGTGATCCCCGGCCTCGTGTTTGCTATTGTTTTGTGCAGCGCGACCTGGCTCACCGTGCTGCGGCATCCGGAATACGCGCCGCGCTCGAAGACACGCTTTACGTTGCGGGAAAAGCTCTATTCCCTTCGCCTTGCCGGTCCACTCATCCTAGTCATCGTCAGCATTATCCTCGGGCTCTATCTCGGCGTGTTCACACCGACCGAGGCGGGCGGCATGGGCGCCGCGGTCACGCTGCTGCTGGCAATCGTGCGGCAACGCGGCTTCAAGGGCCTGCAATTGATGGAGACCTTGCGTGAGACGGTGAAGACCTCGGCAATGATCTTCGCCATCATCATCTGCGCGCTGGTGTTCTCGCGTTTCCTGGCGCTCTCGGGCGTCGCCAATACGCTGGGCGATTTCCTCACCGGGTTGCAGGTCAACCGCTGGGTGATCGTGCTGATCATCGTTGTCATCTATCTGCTGTTCGGCATGATGATGGACGCTCCGGCGCTGCTCGCCATCACGCTTCCGATCACCCATCCGGTGATGATGAAGCTCGGCTTCGATCCGGTCTGGTTCGGCGTGTTCGTGGTGCTCTTGGTGGAGATCGGCGCGGTGACGCCGCCGGTCGGGGTCAACTGTTTCGTGGTGCAGGCGACTTCGGAGGGCCGCGTCGAACTGGAGGACGTGTTCTCCGGCCTGATCCCTTATGTGTTCGCCGGCTTCGTCATGCTATTCCTGCTCTGCGCATTCCCGCAATTGGCGCTCTATTTGCCGCAATCGATGCATTGACATGGCTACACCTGAAAAATTCGCGCTGCGCTCGACCTTGACCTCGCCGTTCGGCCGCAAGGTGCGCATGGCGATCGACGTGCTGGGCCTCGGGGACCGCGTCACGGTTGTTCCGGCCGACCCGCTCGACGAAAACGACACGCTGCGCCAACAGAACCCTCTCGGCAAAATGCCTTGCCTGCTGCTCGAGCGCGGCGGCACGATTTTCGACAGCGGCGTGATCATCGAGTTCCTGCAGGAAACGGCAGGCGGCGACAGTTTGATTCCGGCGCGCGGGCCGGCGCGCTTCAAGGCGCTCACGCTCGCACGGCTCGCCGACGGCATCATGGATGCCTCGATCCTGGTGATTTACGATGCCCGCTTTCGGCCGGGCGAGCCGCCGTCGCCACGCTGGCTGGCGCATCAGCGCGGCAAGATCAACCGCGGGCTTGCCGCCTTCCAGGCTGCGCCGCCCGACCCGCGCAAGACCGACGTCGTTTCCATCGGGCTTTCCTGCGCGCTCGGCTATCTCGACTGGCGCAAGCAGGTCGATTGGCGTCCGGCCTATCCGGGCCTGGTCGAATGGCTCACACAATTCATTGCGCGCGAGCCGGCCTTCGAGCGTACGCGCGCGCCCGCGGCCTGAAGGATGGACCCATGACGCAAGCCCCGGCGCCGCCGACCTACATGCTTTCGCCCAGCAAACCAAAATTGAAATTGCCGCGAGGCGCCTGCGACGCCCATGTGCATGTCATGGGACCGGCGAGCCGCTTCCCCTTCGCCGACGTCAAGCTCACCAAATCCGACGCGCCGAAGGAAAAGCTGTTTGCGCTGCATGCTTTTCTCGGCATCGAGCACTGCGTGATCGTGCACACGACCAGCCACGGCTATGACAATTCCGCCACCGCCAATGCGCTTGCCGCCAAGGGCGGCGCCTATCGCGGCGTGGCGCTGGTGCCGGTGACGGTGGCCGATGCCGAGCTCGAGCGGCTCGACCGCTTGGGCTTTTGCGGCGCACGCTTCCACTACATGCCGCATATCGACAAGGGCGTCTCAATCGACGAGGTGATCGGTTTCGGCAAACGACTGGCCGGCATCGGCTGGCATTTGCAGATCCACATGGATGCAACCCTGATCGCGCAGCTAACGCCGGCGATCCGGCGTTCGCCGGTGCCGGTGGTGATCGATCACATGGGGCGGCTCGACGCCTCGCGCGGAATCAATTCTCCGGAATTCCGCGCGTTGCTGGCGCTGATGGCCGACAAAAATATCTGGGTGAAGGTGAGCGGCGCCGACCGCATCACCAGCCAGGGTCCGCCCTACGCCGATGCGGTGCCGTTCGCGCGCAAGCTGGTTGAGGAATTCGGCGACCGCTGCGTCTGGGGTACCGATTGGCCGCATCCCAATCATGCGCCGCCGATCCCCGACGACGGAACGCTGGTCGACCTGCTGGCCGAGATCGCGCCGGGCCCGGCATTGCAGGCGCTGCTGGTGGACAATCCGCAACGGTTTTATCGCTTCGCGCCAGCCAAATCCGCAGGAGCAACATCATGAGCGGGCGTTTACAAGGCCGCATTGCCATCGTCACCGGCGCAGGCTCCGTCGGGCCTGGCTGGGGCAACGGGCGCGCCACCTGCGTGCGCTTTGCCGAAGAAGGCGCCAAGATTTTCGCGGTCGACCGCAACCTCGACAGCGTCGCCGAGACGATCGACAAGGTGAAGTCGGTCGGCGGCGAAATCGTCACCCATCAATGCGACGTCACCGACAGCGCCTCGGTCGCCGCCATGGTGAAGGCTTGCATCGACCGCTTCGGGCGCATCGACATTCTGGTCAACAATGTCGGCGGCTCCGCCCATGGCGGGCCGGTGGAAATGTCGGAGGAAGTCTGGGACGCGCAAGTCGACTTCAATCTCAAGAGCGTGTTTCTGACCTGCAAGCATGTGCTGCCGGTCATGGAGAAGCAAAAGAGCGGCGCTATCGTCAACCTGGCTTCGACCTCCGGCCTGCGCTTCACCGGCGCGTTCCAGGTCGGCTATGCCGCGACCAAGGCCGGCGTGATCCAGCTCTCGCGCGTGGTGGCCGTGCAATATGCGGGCAAGGGCATCCGCGTGAACACCGTTGTGCCGGGGCAGTTGCACACCCCGATGGTGGAGGCGCGGCTTGCCAAGCAGCGCGCCGGCGGCGACGTGGCCGCGCTCTTGGCGCAGCGGCTTGCACGCATACCGGCCGGCTTCATGGGCGACGGCCGCGATACCGCCAACGCGGCGCTTTTCCTGGCGAGCGACGAGGCCCGCTTTGTTACCGGCACCGAGCTCGTGGTCGACGGCGGGATGACGGTGCGCTGCGACTAGCGCCGCTCGGCGTTGTGCATGGCTGGCGGCGGTCGCGGCCAATTTTTGCGGTTGCGATAATGCCACAGGCACTTTAACGATGTCGAACCACGCAACCGGGTCTGGCGTAGCGTTTTCATGAAAGCAGCACCATTCGAGTATTCCCGCGCGGCCGATGTCGACGAAGCCTGTGCATGGCTCGCCGCCGACGACGGCGCCCGCGTGATCGCCGGCGGGCAGACGCTGGTGCCGATGATGGCGATGCGGCTCGCCCGCCCCACCCGGCTGATCGACATCAACCGCATCGCCGCTTTGTCCTACATCCGAGAGCAAGGCGACGGCGTCGCCATCGGCGCCACGACGCGGCAATGCGTGGTCGAGCGCGACAGGCTGGTTGCGGCCAAGCTGCCGCTTTTGGCGCGCGCGATCCCGCATATCGGCCATGCCGCGACCCGCGCGCGCGGCACCGTCGGCGGCTCGCTTGCCAATGCCGATCCGGCGGCGGAAATCTCGCTGATCGCTGTGACGCTCGAGGCCACCTTGAGCTATCGCGCGGGCGGCAAGACCGCCGATATTCCGGCGCGCGACTTCCATGTCGGGCCGATGGTCACCGCGCTGCCCGAGGGCGCCTGTCTCACCGCCGTGCGGTTTCCGGTCTGGCAGGGCAAGATCGGCACCGCCTTCCACGAGGTGAATGCGCGGGCTAGCGATTTCGCTTTCGTTTCGGCGGCGGCGCAGCTTGAGCTCAGCGGCGGCAAATGCAGACGCATCGCCATCGGCGTCGGCGCTGCGGCCGACCATCCGATCCGGCTGGAAAGCGCCGAGCGGCAATTGGCCGGTAGCGCGCTCGCGCCGGAAGCGGTGCGCGCCGCGGTCGAGGAAGCGCTCGCCGATATCGAGACGCTCGACGACCTGCATGCCACCGCCGTCTATCGCCGCCGCGTCGCCTCGGTACTCGCCACCCGCGCGATCGCCGATGCGCTCGCCGATGCGCTCGCCGATGCGCAAGGGAAAGCAGCCCATGCAGATTGAGCTCAATGTCAATGGCGCGCCGCACGCGGTCGAGGTCGAACCGCGCACCACGCTGCTCGATTGCCTGCGCGACCTGCTCGATCTCAAGGGCGCGCATGCCGGTTGCGAGCACGGCGTGTGCGGGGCTTGCACCGTGCTGTTCGACGGCGTGGCAGTGCGCTCTTGCCTCATGTTCGCCGTGCAGGCGGCAGACTCAGCCGTAACCACCATCGAAGGCATCACGCCCGGGCCCGGCGAGCTGTCGCCGATCCAGGACGCCTTCTGCGAGACGCACGGCATGCAATGCGGCTATTGCACGCCGGCCATGATCCTGGTCGCGCACGCGCTGCTCGCCAACAACCGGGAGCCGACGCGCGAAGAAATCGTCGAAGCGATCTCCGGCAACATCTGCCGCTGCACCGGCTATGCGCAGATCGTGGAAGCAATCGCGCTCGCGGCCGAGCGCATGCGCGGCGTCAACCGGTCGCGGGGCCTGACCAAATGAGCGCGCCAAGCCACCACCGCTACGTCTCGGCCGACCGCCGCGTGCGCGAGGACCGCCGCTTTGTCGCCGGCAAGGGACGCTTTGTGGCGGATATCGAACTGCCGAACATGAAGCACGTGGCGGTGGTCACCTGCCCACATGCCGCCGCGCGCATCAAAACAATCGACAAGAGCGCGGCGCTCGCCATGCCGGGCGTGCATTACGTCGTGGACGGCGCCGAGCTTGCCGCCGCCACGCTGCCGCTGATGACCGGCCTTGACACGCCGCACGTGCCGCGCCGGCCGCTCGCTTTCGAGACCGCGCGCTATTCCGGCGAGTGGGTCGCCGCCGTCGTCGCCGACAGCCGCGCGCTCGCCGAAGACGCGGCGGAAGCTGTCGAGATCGATTACGAGCCGCTGCCTTTCGTGCTCGACGCCGAAACGGCGCTGGAAAAAGGCTCGCCGCTGGTGCA
>JBOHII010000426.1:0-2049 GCA_050725955.1 Pseudolabrys sp.
TTGGCGCTCGCGCTCGGGCTGCTAGCCGCGGCAATTCCAAATTATGCGCAAAGTAAAACGTCGTCGTGCAACGAGTGGTGCAGTCAAAACAGGTGTCCTGCCGGCGGCATCGGCGTCCATCGCTGTATGACGAGATGTGTCAACGCCTGCAAGCTGAAGCATCCGAAAGGCTGACGGCCTGAACTTGCGGCCGAGCTAGCTTTGAAATCCTTGAAACGTCGCAAAAGCGTCTAACGGCTCGCGCGGCGCGCGCCATTTATTGATCGGCGCGGCCTCGTCGGCATAGCCGATGGCCATGCCGGAATAGATCATCAAATTTTCGGGAAGTTCTAAGTATTCGCGCACAGTGCGGTGGAACGACACCCAGGCCTGCTGCGGGCAGGTGTGCAAACCGTAGCCGCGCGCGAGCAGCGCGACCGTCTGCAGATAGCCGCCGATGTCGGCCCATTGCGCCGGTCCGTGCGCCTTCTCGCGGGCAAAGAACAGCGCGGCTGGCGCACCGAAACATTGATAGTTGCGCGCGTATTGCCGGTAGCGCGCCGGCTTGTCTTCGCGGGGAACATGGATGCTCTGATAGAGCAGCTCGCCGACCCTGAAGCGCCGCGTTTTGTAAGGCTCGCCCAGCGGCTCGGGATAGATCGTGTAGTCGGTGCCCTCGCCTTTTGGCAGCTCGCTCGCCATCCGCGGCGTAAGCAGCGCGACCAGTTCTTGCACGCGCTTTCCCGCCAACGCATAGACGCGCCAAGGCTGCATATTGCCCGCCGACGGCGTGCGCGCCGCGCGTTCGAGAATATCGCGCACGGTTTTTTCCGGGATCGGCTTCGGCAGAAAAGCGCGGCATGAGAAGCGGGTAGCAACGGCGTCGAAAACGTTCATGGAAAGCTCCGCAGGATTCGCGGAGAGTGTGGCTGGCGGCCGCATCAAAGCCAAGCATTGGCCGCCTCACTTCTTGGCTAAAATCCGCGCCACCTTCTCCAGGCTGCGGCCGCCGAAATAGGCGGTGAGCACGATCATCGCCCATTGCGCCACGTCGCCATTGAGTGCCGGCGTCGAGCCCCAACCGAGCACGCGGTCCCATACCACCACCTTCCACACGTAGATAATGAAGGCGAAGGCAAACAGCGGCCGCGGCAGCGCCGTGTACCAGCGCCCCTGCTCGGCGACGATCACCTGCGTTGCCAGCTCGCGCTCGCGCACCTCGACGTCGAGTTCGCGCGCGGCCAAGTCGGCAGCGATCTTTTCCGACGTATTTTCCGAAGAAAGCTTGGCGCGGTAGGCATCGACCGCGGCCTTGGCGAACGGCCCGCCCAGCAGATTGCCGAGCCAGCCAAGGACGGTGGCAAGCATTATTCAACCTTTCCTGTCGTACGGCGGCGCGCCAGCTCGGTGATGAGGCCGATGGCGATCACGTAATACGGAATGTATTTCGGCTGCAGGATGGTCTGGATGGCGCCGCTCACGTTTGGGTCGCCGACGAGGCTCTGCCCGCTCGCCAGCAGCAAGCCCGCCAGCGCGACCGAGCGAGCCCACAGAATGGTGATCGAATGCTTGAACGCGGCCTTGATCTTTTCCCACATGGCGTCAGGCGCCCGGCTTGGGCGCCGCGTTGGCGGCAGCCGTCACCGCCGCGACAACCGGGCCTTGCGCGCCGGCCGCGATGCCTTGCAGCACGTTGCCGAGGCCGTCGATCTTGGCGTTGAGTGTCGCCACGTCGCCGGATGAAAGCGTGGTCGCGCGCGTCACCGCCGAGGTCGCGGCAGCCGCGACGACGTGAATATGCGCGCACAGCCAATAACCAAGCGCGGCGCCGGCAACGGCGCCGATCAGCAGAAAAGTCAATGCGAGTTCCATGTTGCTCTCCTCACGTGATGCCGGTCAGGCCGGCTTGTCCTGTTGATGCTGCGCCCGCCAGTGCCAGAACGCATAGGCGCCGATCGCGGCGACGATCGCCGCAACGCCAATGGCCGTTACCAAGCCGGCGCCCGCACCCGCTTGATGTGCCTGGCTGGCTGCGGCCGCGCCGGCGACGACAACGGCGCCCGCCGAGCC
>JBOHII010000427.1:0-5813 GCA_050725955.1 Pseudolabrys sp.
TGAACGCCAAGCCGAGCGACAGGCAGGTGAATGCGATGCTGTTGAAGATTTTCATTAAAACCTCCTATTGGACTGAGATGGAACCGTGTGCATTTTTTTGCCGAATGAATCGTGACGCCCCGATCCATGTCAGCTTATCGGCGATTTTGATCCGAGTCTTTGACAATGTTTTTGACAAAGTGTTGGCGGCGAGTTTGCGACGAACCGTCGCAGTGAAGCGCCTTCCCGCGCTCGCGGAGAAAGTTCCAGTAACCGAACCGCTGCGTTGATTGCCGCTTTTCCCGAAGGGCAGACATCAGGATCGCGCATTCCGTTCAGTATTTGGCTTGCCGTCGATGAGTCTGCGCCGCAGCGCTCAAGTTCCCGCGTCGGGCGGCGGCACATAAGGCGGCGCGCCCTTCTTCGACCAGTCGTTACGCTGCGCCAGCATCTGCCGCAAATAGCCGACATTGGCGGCGGCTTCGGCCGGCGGCAGATCGGCGCTGGCGATCGCCTCGGCTTCGGCGAAGCGGCCCTGCAGACCGACCACCAGCGCGAGGTTCTGCCGTACCTTGGGCGCGGCACCCGGCCGCGCCGCGGCCTGCCGCAGCGTGGCCTCGGCGCGCCGCAAATCCTTGGTCAGCGCATAAGACAGGCCGAGATTGGACAAGACCGACGGTTCGCCCGGCACGATCCTGAGGGCGGCCGAATAATGCCGCTGCGCTTCGGCGTGGCGGCCGAGTTGGTCGAGCACCGCGCCCTGCGCATTGAGGATGCGCCAGTCCGGATTATCCGGCGTGTGCGCGCGGCCCAGGATGTCGAGCGCCTGGCTATAGTTGCCGGCCTCCGCCAGCGCGCGGCCATAAGCGCCGAGCAACGGCATATTGTTCGGATTGCGGATGGTAGTCTGCTCGAGCACGGCGACCGCCTGCGCGCGCTGCTCGGTAGCGCGCAGCGCCCGGGCATAGGCGATCGCCGCATCGGGATCGCCGGGATTTTGCCGATAGCGGGCGCCCCAGAGCTCGGCCGAGCGCCGCCAATCGGCGTCACTGTGCGGAGGATTCCCTGGGCCGAGCGAGCCGGTGATGTCGTTGTCGGTGGTCTTGCAGCCGGTCACGCAAAGGGCAAGCGCGCCCGCAATGGCGGCCGAGGCGAGCAGGCGGACGGCGCGGGCCGTTCTAGTACGCATGGGAATCCGGGGGCTGGCGTTCCAGCGGCATCCGCCGAGCAATAAAACGTTAACCCTAACGAGTGGTTAACTTGTAAACTGGCCCGTCTCAGGGTCGTGCCCGGATTTGTCGCGGACATGACGGTTCCCATTCAGCCGGATTAAAACCTTAGATGGACCTAGGCCTCTCCCCCGACGAACTCGCCGTCCAGACGCGCGCGCGCGCGTTTTCGCAAAACGTCGTGCTCCCGCGCGCCGCGGCCATCGACCGGGAGGGGGAATACCCGTGGGACATCGTCAAGGCGCTGGCCGAGGCCGGCTTCTGCGGCATGACCATCCCGCGCGAACTCGGCGGACAAGGCCGCTCCTTCCTCGACGCCGTGCTGGTGACCGAGGAAATGGCCAAGTCCTGCACTGTCACCGCCCGCATCGTGGTCGAAACCAACATGGGCGCGATTTCCACGGTGATGGCCTATGGCAGCGAGGCGCAGAAAAAGCTGGCGGCGCGGCTGGTGCTCGCCGGCGACAAGCCGGCCATCTGCATCACCGAACCGGAGGCCGGCAGCGATGCACTCGCCATGACCACGCGCGCCGACAAGCTCGGCAGCACGTACGTGATCAATGGCCGCAAGCACTGGATCACCGGCGCCGGGGTCTCGCGCCTGCATCTGATCTTCGCGCATGTGTACGACGAACGCGGGGAGGAACTCGGCATCGGCGGCTTCCTCGCCGTGCGCGACGAGGCCAAGGCGACGAACCTGGGCCTGCTCCTGGGGCGGCGCGAGCAGACCATGGGCCTGCGTGGCATGCCAGAGGGCGAATTGGTGTTCGAGGATCTCGCCGTGCCCGCCGAGATGGCGCTGTTGCCGCCATCCGGCTTGCGCCGCGGCTTCGCCGACCTGATGAACGCCTATAACAGCCAGCGCGTCGGCGCCGGCACCGTGGCGATGGGCATTGCCGCCGGCGCGCTCGAGCTTGCGTTGGAATGGACGAAGACGCGCGAGCAGTTCGGCCGACCGATCGGCGAATTTCAGGGGCTGCAATGGATGCTGGCCGACATGCAGACCCAGCTCACGGCGTCGCGGTTGATGCTTTATCAGGCGGCGCGGTCGCGCGGGCCGAAAGGGAGCGTTTTCCCAGACCCGATGCTGGCGGCGCAGGCGAAAATCCTCGCCGCCGAAAGCGCGATCAGAATTGTCAACGACGCGCTGCAACTGTTCGGCGCACGCGGCTATTCGCGCGAACTGCCGCTCGAACGCATGGCGCGCGACGTGCGCATGTTCACGATCGGCGGCGGCACCGCGCAGGTGTTGCGCACGCTGATTGCCGGCAAGATGCTGGGCTGGAATCTGCCGCAGACGCGCGACGGCTATGTGCCGAAAGCGTCCTTGCGCGACGCCGCGGAGTGACCATGCATCCGATTTTCGCGCCAGCCGGCGAGCCATCGATACCGATATTGTTCGTCAATGGCGCGACATTCGAACAAACGATCGCCAATATCGACGACCGCGAGCAGGTCTATGTGCGCGCCACCGGCTATGAGCCGAAGCCCGGGCGGCTCCTTGTCGTGCCGAAAGCCGACGGCACATTGGCCGGCATACTGTTTGGCATCGAGGCGGCGGACGAGCCGTTGAAAGACCTGTTCCGGCCGGGTCAATTGTCCGCGTTGCTGCCGCCGGGCTGCTACCGCTTCGCCAATGCGCCGCATGACGCGCGGCTCGCCGCGCTCGCCTTCGCGCTCAACGCCTATCAATTCACCCGCTACCGCAAAGCAGAGCCGCGCCATGTGCGGCTGGCGGTCCCCGAAGGCATCGACGGCGAGGATGTTACCCGCATCGCCGAGGGCGTGACCCTGGCGCGCGATCTCATCAACACGCCGTCGAACGACATGGGCCCGGCCGAGCTGGAAGACGCCGCCCGCGCGCTCGCCGAGCAGCACAATGCAGCCATTCAGGTCACCGCCGGCGACACGCTTGCCCGCGAATTTCCGTTGGTGGCCGCGGTCGGCGCCGGTTCGGCGCGTGCGCCGCGTTTGATCGACATCACGTGGGGCGAGGCTGGCGATCCGAACATCACGCTGGTCGGCAAGGGCGTCTGCTTCGACACCGGCGGCCTCGACATCAAGCCCGACACCGGCATGCTCAACATGAAAAAGGACATGGCCGGCGGTGCCACCGCGTTGGCGCTCGGCCACATGATCATGGCGCGCAAGCTCAATGTTCGCTTGCGCGTGATCGTCCCGGCGGTGGAGAATTCGATCTCCGGCACCAGCTTCCGCCCGCGCGACATCTACAAATCGCGCAAGGGCATCAGCGTAGAGATCGGCAACACCGACGCGGAAGGCCGGCTGGTGCTGGCCGACGCGCTCACGCTCGCCGACGAGGACAACCCTGACTTGGTGGCCGATTTCGCTACGCTGACCGGCGCGGCGCGGGTGGCACTCGGCCCGGACATGCCGGCCGCATTCACCGACGACGACGCCCTTGCCGCGGAGCTCGCGCGCCATGCACTTGCCGAAAACGATCCACTCTGGCGCATGCCGCTGTGGCGGCCTTACGAGCAAATGCTCGATTCGAAAGTCGCCGACACCAACAATGTCTCGACCGGCGGCCAAGGCGGCGCCATCACTGCGGCGCTGTTCCTGCGCAAGTTCGTGAGCGCGAAATCCTGGCTGCATCTCGATATTTTCGCCTGGACGGCCTCCGCCAAGCCGGGGCGGCCGGAAGGCGCCGAATTGCAGTCGGCGCGCGCGCTCTATGCGCTGCTCTGCGACCGCTACGCCTGACCCATGGTCTCACTCGACCCCCGCATCAATCCGTTCCGCCCCGAGATTGCGGCGAAATATCTGAAAGGGCAGGTCGAGGCCACGAAATTTGTCGAGGGCATCAGCTACGAGGTGATCGAGCCGTTCGCCGGCTTGTTCCGCACGCCGTCGCACGAGGCGCGGCTCGACAGCCAGGCGCTCATGGGCGAGCACGTCATCGTCTACGAGACGACCGAGGAGGGGTGGGTCTGGGGCCAGATCGAGACCGACGGCTATGTCGGCTGGCTGTCGGCCAACGCGCTTGGCAAACCAGGCAAAGCGGCGACCCACAAGGTCGCGGTGCCGCGCACGATTGCGTTTCCCGGACCGGACATCAAGTTGCCGCCCGCGGCGGCGCTGCCGATGGGCGCGCGCCTCGCCATCGTGCGGCAGGACGAGTGCTTCGCCGTCAGCGCCAATGGCTGGTACCTGCCTGCCATGCATCTTGCGCCGATCAAGGGGCGCCTGCCGGATTTCGTCGCCGTGGCGGAAGAATTCCTGGACGCGCCTTATCTGTGGGGCGGCAAGACCTCGCTCGGCATCGACTGTTCGGGGTTGGTGCAGATTTCGCTACATGCCGCCGGCCAGGCCTGCTCGCGCGACAGTGACATGCAGGAAATGGCGCTCGGCAAATTATCCTCGCTCGGCGAACTGCGCCGCGGCGACCTGGTGTTCTGGCAGGGCCATGTCGCCATAGCGCGCGACGGCGACACTTTGCTGCACGCCAACGCGCATCACATGATGGTCGCGATTGAGCCGGCGGCGGACGCCATCGCCCGCATCAAGGCGGCGGGCAGCGAGGTCACCAGCGTGAAGCGAATTTGAAAGCTGTTTGTCCGCGTATGATCTTCAGCGCGGAACGTGCGCTATTGCTCCACGACGCCCTCGGGCGCGGCTTCCATCTTGAAGGCGGCGGCGAGCAACGCGCGGGTATATTCGCTCTTCGGCGCCTTGAACAAATCCGCCGCAGCGCCCTCCTCGACCACCTTGCCGTGGCGCAACACCAGAAGCTTGCTCGCCAGCGCCGCCACCACGCGCAGGTCGTGCGAGATGAACATGTAAGTGAGTTCGTGGCGCTTCTGCAGGTCGCGCAGCAGATCGACCATCTGCGCCTGGATCAGCATGTCGAGCGCGCTCGTCGGCTCGTCCAGCATGATGAAGGTCGGTTCCAGCACCATTGCCCGCGCGAGCGCGATGCGCTGGCGCTGCCCGCCGGAGAATTCGTGCGGGTAGCGGAAGCGCGTTTGTGGATCGAGCCCTGAATCGGTGAGCGCGTCGACCACACGCTGCTTGCGCTCGGTCGGCGTCAGATGCGGATGATGCACCTTTAGGCCTTCCTCGATGATGTCGGACACCGACATGCGCGGCGAGAGCGAGCCGTAAGGGTCCTGGAAAACGATCTGCATGTTGCGGCGGAACGGCCGCATCTCCTTGAACTTGAGCCCCTGGATGGCGTTGCCCATGAACACCACCGGGCCGTCGGACGAGATCAGCCGCAGGATCGCAAGACCAAGCGTGGTTTTGCCCGAGCCGCTTTCGCCGACCACGCCCAGCGTTTCGCCTTTGCGCACCTCAATGCTGATGCCGTCGACCGCCTTGATGTGGCCGACCACCTTGCGCAGCACGCCGCGCTTGATCGGAAACCATACCTTGAGGTCGTCGGCCTTGAGCACCACCGGCGCGTCGGGCCGCGGCGGCGCCGGATCGGGCTTCGGCTCGGCAGCGAGCAGCGCCTTGGTGTAGGGATGTTTCGGCGCGGTGAAGACCTGCTCCACCGGCCCGTGCTCGACGATCTTGCCGCCGTTCATGACGCAGACGCGGTCGGCGATGCGGCGCACGATGCCGAGATCATGGGTGATGAAC
>JBOHII010000428.1:0-5367 GCA_050725955.1 Pseudolabrys sp.
TGGACCATTCCAAGTGTTTTCAACGGGTTAGGAAATGGCGGAGCCGGAGGGATTCGAACCCTCGATACGCCTTTGGAGCGTATAACGGTTTAGCAAACCGCCGCCTTCAGCCACTCGGCCACAGCTCCATCACCATCGCGGCGGATATGCCCGACGGGCGGGGCATTAGCAAGGCAGAGCCTTGGATACGTCTTGACCGCGGCGCCCCAGCCGATTGGCGATTCGGACGCACCGAGGGCGCCGCGACAAAAAAAATCGGTGGCGCGCGAACTAAAGTAACGATCCGGGCGTTTACCTGCGAAACGCGGCATCGCCGGCAACGACCATGCAGTTTGATGACCTGCTGGCCGTGCACGGTAAGGTGATTGGAATCGGCGGTTCATGCGAGGCGTATATGTCTTACATTCGCCAGGCCATACGTCCCGCCAAGCCGCCGCGCCCGTTTGGCGACGATAGCCGCGAATGATGGGCTTTATAGCTGAATGCTTGCCGGGAGACGTTCGATGCGCAGATTATATTCCGCTCTTTTCACCCTGATGGCGCTGGCAGCGGTTGGCCTGTCGGCGCCGAGCGCCGCAACGGCCGAACCTTACAAATGGCACGACCCTTACAAATGGTGCGCGCAATACGGCGGCAGAATGAACGCCCGCAATTGCGGTTTTGTCACGCTTGAACAATGCCGTGAAGCGATTTCCGGTAACGGCGGGGTCTGCGAAGAAAATCTGTTCTATTCGGGCCCGGAAGAACCGCGCGTCAAGCGCACGCGCAGGCACAGCGGCAGCTGAAGTGCTCGGTAGGCGCCGCTCTGCGTGCGCCGACTAACGCTCGGTAAGCTTGCGCCCGAATATGAAGCGGGGCCATATCGCGCGCCATGGCGCAACAATCCCGTTTCAACCTGCCGCAAACCCTGCAAGAAGCCGTCGCCTTGCACCAGCAGGGCCGGCTGCGCGAGGCGGAGAAACTTTACACGCGGGTATTGAAGGCGGCGCCGGAAAATTTCAACGCACTGCATCTGCTCGGGCTGATCAAGGCGCAAAGCGGCCAGATGGGCGAGGCCTACCGGCTGATGTCGGCCGCGCTCAAGACCAACGGGAAGGCGCCAGACGTCCTGCTCAATCTCGCCAATGTACTGCACGCGCTCAAACGCGACGCCGAGGCGCTTGACTGCCTCGACCGGGCGCTGGCTATGCAACCGGGCGACCCAGGCACTTTGCTCCATCGCGCCAATTCGCTGCTCACGCTCAACCGCCCGCAGGACGCCCTCGATAGTTTCAATCAGACGCTGGTGCGCGATCCGCGCAATGCCAGCGCCCTGCTCGGCCGCGGCAGCGCGCTCGCCGCGCTCGATCTCACCGCGGAGGCGCTGGCTGACTTCGACGCCTGCCTCGCGCTCGCGCCGGGCCATCCGGCCGCCTTGTACAATCGCGGCACGGCGCTGGCCCTGCTCAACCGCCACGACGAGGCGCTCGCGGCTTTCGATCAAGCAATTGCCACCGTGCCCGACCACGTCAGAGCCTGGAACAATCGCGGCCGTACGCTGCAAGCGCTCAGCCGGCACGCCGAAGCGATAGAGAGTTTCGACCGGGCAATCGCCGGCCAAAAAGACTATGCCGACGCCCATTTCAATCGAGCCTTAAGCCGGCTGACGCTCGGCGATCTGCGGCATGGTTTCGAGCAATACGAATGGCGCTGGAAACGCACCGGCATGACCGATGCGCGCCGGGCATATGGCCGCCCGCTCTGGCACGGCGAATACCCCATCGCCAGGAAGACCATTCTACTGCATGCCGAACAGGGCCTCGGCGATACCATCCAATTCGCGCGCTACGTGCCGCTCTTGGCGCGCGACGGTGCCACCGTCGTGCTCGAGGTCCCGGCCGAATTGAAACGCGTGCTCGCAGGTCTCGCCGGCGTCACCGCCGGTTACGCGCGCGGCGAAAAACTGCCCGCATTCGACGTGCATTGCCCGCTCGGCAGCCTGCCGCTCGCCTTGCGGACCGAACCGGCAACCATTCCCGCCGACATCCCCTATCTGCGGGCCGACGAACCGCACCTGGCGAAATGGCGCGCCCGCCTCGATGCCTTGCCGGGCAAACGCGTCGCCTTGAGCTGGGCCGGCAATCGTAGCCACCCCAACGACCGCAATCGCTCGATTGAACTGAAATTGCTCGAACCATTATTCGCGCTCGATGGCGTATCCTTCCTCAGCATCCAGCGCGAGCTGCGCGCGCAAGATGCAGAGCTGCTGGCGCGCCACCGCAATGTCACGGCGTTGGGCGAAGAACTCGACGACATGGCAGACACCGCCGCGGTGACGACGCTCGCCGATCTCACCATCGCGGTCGATACTGCGGTCGCGCATCTCGCCGGCAGCTTGGGCCGGCCCCTTTGGGTGATGTTGCCATTCGCGCCGGACTGGCGCTGGACGCTGACCGGCGAGCACAGCCCTTGGTACCCGAAGGCGCGGTTGTTCCGTCAGCCGGCGCTCGACAACTGGGCAAGCATGATCGAAACGCTGCGTGCAGAATTGGCGCGTTTCATAGCTCCGGAATGAGAAGCGTTACGCCGCTGCGCGAATGGCTTGTGCCGGCGCCTGTGCCTGCGGATGGTTCTTGAGCCAATCGCGTGCCGCGCGCTGGGCGCGGCCGATCTCGGCGTCGGCCATTTGTTCGGCCACTTCGCGGCGGAGCTGCGACGCGTCGGCGTGCCCGCGCATGGCGGCGATGTTGAACCACTTGTGCGCTTCGACCAGATCGACGGCGACGCCGGCTCCGGCCGAATAAATCATGCCGAGCGCGAAGCAGCCGCCCGCGTCCTTCGGTTCGATGGCGGCGGTCGCCGCCGCAAGTTCGATTGCCATTTCGGCCTCCCCATTGTCGCGACCGGCGCGCCCCCGCGTCCGTGTCGCTCATGTCCCTGTTGCCCGGCGATTGGTCGCCGAACGCCGCGATCATGTGCGAGGAGATTTGAATGACAGTTTAAGCGTCGCGATGAATCGATGATGAAGACGCGCGCCCAAGTGCGGTCCATACCCGGGCAAAAACGTCGCAAAATGGCTGCAAATTGAGGGCCCGGCTCGTCTGGTGACGGATCGCTAACCGCGAAGATTCAGCGGTAACTAACCACCGGGCGATATCGTAGCGGTGGGACAATCGTGAACGAGGATTCGTATCGATGAAATGCGTAACCGCGGCCGCGTTCGGCCTGATCTTGTTGTCGAGCGCGGCCTATGCCGGCGCGCCCGAAGGAACCTGGCTATCGCAGGACGGTGGCTCCAAAGTCCGCCTCAGCGATTGCGGCGGCAAGTTGTGCGGCACCGTCGTCTGGCTCAACGAGCCGGTCGACCGCGCAACCGGAAAGCCGAAGACGGACAAGCACAATCCAGACCCGGGCAAGCGCGCGCGTCCGCTGATCGGGCTGCAGGTCGCGAGCCTCGCCGCCAGCGGCCCGAACCATTGGTCGGGACGCATCTACAACGCCGACGACGGCCGCACTTACCAGGCGAGCTTCAAAGTGCAGAGCGAGCATACCGCCTGGGTGGAAGGCTGCGTCTTGGCAGTTTTGTGCAAAAGCCACATCTGGACGCGCGCGAAGTGATTTCAACGCGGCATGCGCGGGTTTGACCCGCGCACCCGCGATGAATCGCCGCCACTTGAAGCCTAAAGCCGCTGACGGTTGTCGCGCGGTCTCATGGATTGCGGGCTCAAGCCCGGCAATGACAATCGAAAGACCGCTGCCGGCTCACCCCGCCCTCGCCCGCTGGCCGAACAACACGGCCTGCACCTTTGGATCCTTCATGTCGATGCCTTGGCGCAATTCGAGGCCGAGCGACATGCCGCGCTTGACAGCCGGGCGTGCTTTCACCGTTTCGAGCCAGCGCTTGAAATGCGGAAACTCGTTGATGTCCTGCCCGTGCCGCTCCCAGCCATTGGCCCAGCCGACGATCGCCATGTCGGCGATCGAATATTTTCCGGCCATGAATTCGCGGTCTTTCAGGCGGTTGTTCATCACGCCGTAGAGCCGGTTCATTTCGTTGGTGTAGCGGTTGATGGCATAGGTCAGCGACTCCAGTGCGTAGTTCTTGAAGTGGTGTAACTGCCCCGCCATCGGTCCGATGCCGCCCATCTGCCAGAACAGCCATTGCTCGACCTCAACACGCGCGCGCTCCTCGCGCGGATAGAACTTGCCGGTCTTGCGGCCGAGATATTGCAGGATGGCGCCCGACTCGAAGATCGAGATTGGCCGCCCGCTCGGTCCGTCGGGATCGACAATCGCCGGCATGCGGTTGTTAGGCGAAATCTTCAGGAATTCCGGCGTGAATTGTTCACCCTTGGAAATATTCACCGGGACCACTGTGTAGGGCAGCCCGCATTCTTCCAGCATGATCGAAATCTTGAAGCCGTTCGGAGTCGGCCAATAATAGAGGTCGATGAGCTTTGCCGGCTTGGTCTTCGGCTTCGCCTTGCCGAGCGATTTCGATTTCGCGGTCCGCTTTGCCTTCGTACGCGCCATATCATTGCTCCGTTGCGACTAACCCAAAGGAAACCCGCACGAGACCTAGGGTTCCAAACGGCGAACCGCAACCGGCCGGCGGCAGCCCCTATGTGCGGCGGACCGGTGGACGGCTGCAACCTGAGGGCGGTATCGTGCCGTCGGCAAAGCGGATCGGGCGATCAAAGCCTCGCGTTCCGCTTTGCCCACGTCAACTCAAGGGGGGACCAATGATCAAGATCATGTTCGCCGCCGCGCTCGGCATCGGTTTGCTCGCGGCACCGTTGCCGGCGGCAGCGCAGGGCGCACCGGCCAAGCAGGAGATGAAAAAGGAGAGCAAGGCCAAGAAGCCGCCGACCGCGGCGCAACTCGCCGAGCGCGAACGGATCAAGAAATGCGGCGCCGAATGGAAAGCCGCCAAGGCCGCCGGCAAGATCGAGAAGGGAATGAAGTGGCCGCAATACTGGAGCGCGTGCAACACGCGCCTCAAGGCGGCCGGCCGCTAGCGCAACGCTCGTCAATAAATTCTCGATACAAACATGCCGAGGGCGTCGGCGAGACTCGAAATCTCGCCGACGCCCTCTATGTCATCGGTACCGGGGCGTCGTGGAGCGACTGCAGTGCGCTCGTTACCCCATGACGCAACCCGGCCCGTATGACGCAATCTTCGAAACGAAGAGCTCGAAGATTCCGAAGTAGCTACTAGAGCTTCTTCTTCTTCTTCGCTGCCTTCTTCTTTCTACGTTTCGCCATTGCTGCCCTCCTAGCCATGAAACATGGCGGATGTCTGCATCAGTACGGTCGCGGATCGACACGCACTGCATTCCGTTTACTACAGCGCAATGAAAAAAACAGTGTTCGACTTAACAAAGCGTG
>JBOHII010000429.1:0-11323 GCA_050725955.1 Pseudolabrys sp.
CCGTCCATGCGCTCCAACAGGCGCGCGAGCGAGCGGCACAGCGCCTCCGGCACATGCACCTCGAAAGGCGAGGGGCCGATGTCGATCAGCGTGCCGTCGATGTCGAGCAGCAGCGCGGACGAGGCAAGGTCGAGCGCGGCGAAATCATCGACTGCGCTGTGGCTCGCCGTATCCGTCATCACTGCGCCATCACTTCGACGTCGCCGTCCACCCCGGTCACCACCTTGAACTCGCGCTCAAACACCTTGCCCTCGTTGCGGGCGATCGCGCGGTATTCGCCTTCCGCCAGGATCACACGCGGAAAGGCGCCGATCGATTCCTTGATCACGTCGCCGCCCGGCGTGAGCACCGACCAGGCGGTATTGGCGAGCGCCTCGCCGCCCTTCTCGGCCACCAGCTTGAGCGTGATGGCGGCGGCGCGGTGAGTGACGGTGATGTCGGTGAGCTTGCCCGCCTGCACGCGAATGTCGGAGCGCACCACGGAATTCGCATCGCCGTAGTGCGAGACGAAGTAATAGGTGCCTTCCGGGACCACCACGACGCTCGCCGTCGTCACGTGTTCGGCGATCGGCCGGCGGTCGCCGGATTCGAACTGGCTGCCCTTGTAGACGTCGAAGGAAACTTGCCCGCTCGGAATGCGCACGTCGCCGACGCGCGCTTCCATGCGCAAACCGCCGGCCGGCAGATCGAAGTCGGCGTGCACGGTGGTCGCACTCAGCGTCACCGGTCTGACCGCGGTCGCGAGCCCGAAGCCGACATGCACGATATAGGCGCCGGCCGGCAGCACCAGCGTCGGGGCGGGCGACTTGTCCTCCTTGATCAGACGGAAGGTTCCGCCGGCATTGGCCTTGGCTGCGTAAACGCGCCAAGTGAGGCCACCGGTGATCGCCGGAGCGTCCTTGCCGAAGCGCGCGCTGAGCGAAAGGGCAACCTGTCCCGCCGGCACCAACGGCACCGCCGCCGCCATCGGCACGGATAGACTGGGTGCGGTCGGCGGCCATTGCGGCTGCGACGACAGGACGCCGCCCGGGGCGATCAGTCCGGTCGAAGGCGCCGCCGAAAACAGCGAGTTCTGGTCGGCCGATTGCGCCGATACGCCGTGCGGAACAAGCAGCATCAATGCCGTTGCGAGCGCCGGCCATAGCCGGAAATGAGCGGCGATTGCGGGTGCATGCCTCATGGAAGGGGCGTTTTCGGCCCAAATCGCGGCGATTTCAAGCCTGCGGGACGGTTTGTCACCCCGGAAGCCCTATGCTAGGCGCGGACGCTGTTTCCGAGAGGTCGCAATGCCCGATGCCTTGCAGCTGCTGAAGACCCGCCGTTCGGTCAAGCCGATCGAATTGAGCGGCCCCGGACCGACCGCGGCGGAAATCGACACGCTGCTCGCCGTCGCCTCGCGGGTGCCCGACCACGGCAAGCTCGCGCCCTGGCGCTTCATCGTATTCGAAGGCGCCGCGCGCCTTGCCGCCGGCGAGGCTATCGCCACGGCGTTTGCCGCCGACCGCGCCGATGCCATGCCCGACCAGATCGAATTCGAGCGCAAGCGGCTGGCGCGCGCGCCGCTGGTGATCGCGGTGGTCAGCCGCGCCGGCCCGCATGTCAAGATTCCGGAATGGGAGCAGCAGCTCTCGGCCGGCGCCTCCGCCATGAGCCTGGTGCTCGCCGCCCACGCCATGGGTTTTGCCGCGAGTTGGATCACCGAGTGGTACGCCTATGACCGGCGCGTGCTCGCTCGCCTCGGTGTCGCGGCGAACGAGCGCATCGCCGGCTTCGTGCATATCGGGCGGCCTGGCAAACCGCCCGAGGATCGCGAGCGGCCGCCGCTTAAGGCCATCGTCACCCGATACGGCGGCTGAGGATTCGATGTTCTACGAGCCTGACAAGCGCGACAAGCGCGTGCTGCCGAACGATCCGTTCAAAGCCATCGTGGCGCCGCGCCCGATCGGCTGGATCACGTCTATGAGCTTGAAGGGTGAGGTGAATTGCGCGCCCTATTCGTTTTTCAATGGCGTCAACAGCCGGCCCAATCTGCTGATGTTCGCCAGCGAAGGGCGCAAGGATTCGGTCAGCTTCATCGCCGAAACCGGCGAATTCGTCTGTAATCTGGCCACTTGGGATTTGCGCGAAGCCATGAATCTGACGTCCGCGCCACTGACTCGCGGCGGCAACGAAATGATCCGCGCTGGGCTTGAGCCGGCGCCGTCGCGGCTGGTCAAGCCGCCGCGGGTGAAGGCCTCGCCATGCGCGCTCGAATGCAGGCTCATCAAAATCGTCGCCATGGAAACGGCCGACGGCCAGCCGATCGACTGTCACGTGGTATTCGGCCAAGTCATCGGCGTGCATATCGACGACCGCTTCATCGTCGACGGCGCACTCGATACCGCGGCGCTAAAGCCGATCGCCCGCTGCGGCTACGACCAATACGCCGTGGTCGAAGCCCTTTTTTCCATGCAACGGCCAACGAGCTAGCCTCCAATGGGGCCGCCTTGCAGCAATCTCGCGCGGGATCAGTTAACCTGACGCCCGATTTGACCACCGGTGGCGCCCTGCATGGCGAAAACTGAGCACATTGATCGCAAGCTCGCCGCCATCATGGCGGCGGACGTCGTCGGCTACAGCCGTCTTATGGGCGCCGATGAGGTCGGAACGCTTCGCTCACTCAAGGCGGCCCGCAGGGAGTATATCGATCCGGCGATCGCCGCCCATGGCGGGCGCATTGTCAAAACCACCGGCGACGGACTGCTGGCCGATTTTCCCAGCGTCGTCGAAGCGGTAGGCTGTGCCGTCGCCTTCCAGCGCGATCTGATCAAACGTAATGCCGACGTCGCCGAGGACAAACGCGTCGTGTTCCGCGTCGGCATTAACATCGGCGACGTCATCATCGAGGGAAAGGATATTTTCGGCGACGGCGTCAACATCGCTGCGCGGCTCGAATCGATCTGCGAACCGGGCGGGCTGTGCATCTCAGAAACCGCCCGCGATCAGGTCCGCGACAAGCTGCCGTTGACCTTCGTCGATCTCGGCGAACAGCAAGTCAAGAACATCGCCCGGCCGGTGCGCGTCTTCGGCCTGGCGCCGCAGGCGATCGCCGAGGCGCCGGAGCTGTCGCTTGGCCTGGCAACGCCAAGCAAGCCGCTCAATCGCATAATGCTGGCGACGGCGCTTGTGTTGGTGTTGGCGCTTGCCGGCGCAGCCGCCTGGTGGGCCACGCATCGCACCGCGCCGTCCGCATCGCAGACGGCGTCTGCACCGCCATCGGCCAACACCGATGTGCGTCCCTCGATCGCGGTGCTGCCGCTGGTTACGCTTTCCGACGCGACCAAGGAGGACTATTTCGCCGACGGCATGACCGAAGATATCATTTCCGCGCTCGGGCGATTTCCTGAATTCACGGTCCGCTCGAGCAACGCAGTCTTTGCGTATAAGGGCAAGACCCCGAAGCCCGATGAGGTCGGCCGCGCCCTCGATGTACGCTACATCGTGGAGGGCAGCATCCGGCGCAGCCCGGAACGCATTCGCATCTCGATTCGGCTGACCGCCGCCGACCGCGGCACCCAGCTCTGGTCGGAAAATTACGACGTCGCGCCGAAAGACATCTTCTCGGTGCAGGACGACATCACCCGCCGCATCGCCGGAACGCTGGCCAGCCGCCTGACCAATCTCGAACTGGCCAAGGCCGCGACCAAGCCGCCGAGCAGCATGGAAGCCTACGATCTCGTCTTGCGCGGCCGTGAACTCTACGGCCGCGTCAACCGCACCGCCAATTCGCAGGCGCGCGCGCTATTCAAGCGGGCCACCGAACTCGATCCGGCCTATGCGCCGTCATACATCGGTCTCGGACGCGTCGAACTCAACGGCGTCATGCAGGGCTGGACCGCCGATCCCGACGGGGCCTTGCAACGCGCCGAAAATCTCGGACAAAAAGCGATCAGCATCGATGCGACGAGCGCGGGTGCGCACGCGCTACTCGGCGCCGTCTATCTTCGTTACGCCGACTACGATCGCGCACTCGACGAGATGCGGCGCGCGGTCGAGCTCAACAACAGCGATCCGGAGGCCTATGCCGGACTGGCGACAGCGCTGCTCTGGTCGGGCGATGTCGATGCATCGGTGAAAGACTTCGAAATCGCGAGCAAGCTCGGTCTCAACTTCACGGTCAATGAATCGTTCATCCTCGGCATCGCCTATCTGCTGGCCGGCCGCAATGCCGACGCTATCCGCACGGTCGAACGCTCGCTCGAGCGCAACAAGACCGATCCCTACACGAACGCGGTTTTGGCAGCGGCCTATGCGCTGGCCGGGCGGCAGGACGATGCCGCGCGGCAGGCTGCGACGGTGCGCCAGATCGATCCGCGCTTCGATACCGCTGACTTCGGCACGCTGCTGCGCAACCCGGAGCTGCGCGCGAAACTCGTCGGCGCGATGGAGAAAGCGGGCCTATAGGGGGCAAAGAAGGCGCCTACCGAAGATCTACTGCGCGCGGACTTTCTGCCAGTTTTCTTTGGCCTTATCGGCAATGGCGACCGATTCACTTTTGAACTTCTGAATTCCCTTGACCAGCGAAAAGACGTACAGCTTGCCTTTGGTGATCGCCCAGGCTTGTGGATTGGCCTCGACCTTGAGTCCGCGCGAGAGCTGGATCGCGCAATACCCGTCGAACTGCGGCGCGTAATGCTCGGGGTCGGCGGCGAACTTGTCGCGATGCTCGGCGCTCTTAAACCAATACGTCGTGTCATCGAACGCGAAGGTGAAATTCTTCGAGCCTTGCTCCGGCTTTCCGTCGGTGAAATAGGACACCGGATCGTAGCCCTTGAGCGCGACGCGCGCTCCGGCAATCGGCGTTGCGTTCTGCGCCGCCGCGCTGCCACCATAGACCGCGCCGGCTATGGCGATCGCGACGAATGACCGGCGAGAAAGTCCGCGCATGAGGCACTCCTGGAAAGTCGGGAAAACATAATACACCAAAGCCAGTGCCAAATATTGGTTACGGCGCCAAGCCACAAGTCCGAACCGATCCGTTTCCAGTAACGGGCATTCACAAGTGCATGAGGCGACGCCCAAAGCCGCGATCGGGTAATCAAGGCTGAAACCCGGCCCAGGGGTCGAAAACCACTTTCGGCCGAATTATTTTGCAACAAAACGCCCGCTAAGTCGTTTAACCATAACGTAATCCCGCGAGCGCACGCTCTCTTGTCACGTTTCGGACACATGACTCCGCCAGCAGTTTTTACCCTATTGGGGTGAAAGGCTTGTCCGGTGGCTGGCCCCATCCGAAAATCGGGGGACGGGGAGAAAAACTTGGTGTTTGAAGGTTTATTCGCGCGCGTGCGCAACGGCGACCGCTCCGCCGAAGCCACCCCCGCGCCGGTGCAGCCGGCCGCTGAGCGCCCAAGCATCGGGCTCGCGCTCGGCGGTGGTGCTGCGCGCGGTTTTGCCCATATCGGCGTGGTGCGCGCCTTGGCGGCGCACGGGATCGTGCCGGACGTCATCGTCGGCACCTCAATCGGCGCCGTGGTCGGCGGTTGTTATGCCGCCGGTCAGCTTGACGGGCTGGAGGAATGGGCGCGCGGCTTAAATGTGCGCAACGTGCTCAGCTATCTCGACATCAATTTGTCCGGGTCGGGGCTTATCCGCGGCGGCCACCTCGCCACCAGGCTGGAAACCGCTCTCACCGACAGCCGCATCGACGATCTGCCGATCCGCTTTGCCGCCATCGCCACCGAATTCAACACCGGTCATGAAATCTGGCTCACCCGCGGGCGCCTCGCCGAGGCGTTGCGCGCCTCCTATGCGCTGCCGGGAATCTTCCCGCCGGTGCGCGTCGGCGGACGCTGGCTGGTTGACGGCGCGCTGGTCAATCCGGTGCCGGTGTCGGCGGCGCGCGCGCTCGGCGCCCGGCTGGTTATCGCGGTCAATCTCAATGCCGATCTGTTCGGGCGCGGCACCATTATCGCCGACCACGGCTCCGACGAGAACGACGAGGCGGCAAAGGAAAAGACCAAGGCGAACGGCCTGCGCGGCCTATTCGGCGGCGAACGCTCGCTGCGCCGGCAATTTTTCGGCCGGCGCGGCCGCCCCGGAATTCCGACGGTGATGGTGGAGGCGTTCAACGTCATGCAGGATCGCATCACGCGCGCGCGGCTTGCCGGCGATCCGCCCGATGTGCTGATCAGCCCGCGGCTGGGCGCGGTCGGCTGGTTCGATTTCCATCGCGCGGGCCAAGCGATCACCATCGGCGCCGAGGCGGCCGAAAAAGCCATGGAAGCGGTGACCGAAGCGATCACCGCGCTGTCGCAGCCCTATGGCAGCAACGGAGCCGGCAAGTAAATTGGGGCGCGCGATCCGATCTAAGCGGTGCGGATGTAATCCCGCATCGCCTCGGACTCCTGTTCGATCTCCGTGACGCGTTGCTTGACCACGTCGCCGATTGAGATCACGCCGATCAGCTCGCCCTTAGCCACCACCGGCATGTGACGGAATTTTCCCGCGGTCATCCGCTCCATGATGCTAGCGATGTCGTCGTCTTCGCCGCAGGTGGTAACGTTCCGCGTCATCACTTGGCCGACCGATTGCGTCAGCGCGGCGGCGCCGTGTTCGGAGATCGCGCGCACAATGTCGCGCTCCGATAATATCCCGGCGAGGCGGCCTCCGGCGCCGTGGATAACAACCGCGCCGATACGGCGTGCGCTTAACAGGCGCGCCGCCGCGGCAATATCCGCCGTCGGTTCGATGCTAACGATGTCACCGCCCAAGTTGCGTGACTTGGCGGCCAGGATTGTCTTGACATTCATGGCAGCCTCCTCGGACCGGGCTCGGGAATTGATATCCGCTCGTTGAGTCCCGGGTGATCGCAAACGATCCTGCCGTTGTCTTGGTTCCGTCAAGAAAAAATATGCAAGCGGCTGACGCCGCGCGATCAATTTGCCTGACGCCGCGTTGCACCCGGTTTAATGCGGCATTGCACCAATATCGTCGGTGCTGGGCTCCTGCGGCGCGGGATCGAACCACGAAAACAGAAACAGCCCGGCGAGGAACCCTCCGATATGGGCCTGCCAGGCAACGATCTCATCGCCGCCGATCAACGGCAATGAGCCGACCCCAAACAGAATATTGATCCCGAACCATACCGCCAGAAAGGCGAGCACGCGCGGATCGCTCAACACGCCCGTGAGCGGCAGCGCCGGTACGCGATAGGCGTCGGGATTGCCGTCACGCCAGAAGCCGAGCGGACCGCCACGCTGGAAGGCAAACCGCATGGCCGCCGCCATGGTGCCGGAAATCGCCGCGGAGGCCCCGATCATCGGCGACGGCTCGCCGGCGTGGGTGAGCAGATGCATGGCCGCGCCGGCAGCCGCCGTCACCGCATAAAACGCCAGGAACCGCGCCGCGCCGAACCGCCGCGCCACCGCCGAGCCGAACGGCAGCAGCCACACCGCGTTGACCCCGAAATGGACCCAGTTGGCGTGGATCAGCGAATAGGTCACGAAGGTCCACAGTTCGGCGCCGAAACCGCCAGGCAGTACGCCGCCAAGCACCGAGGAGTCATAGCGCGAGGGAATGAAGGCAAATGTGAGCAGAAACTCGATGTCCTGCTGTTCGCTGAGCGCGAGCGTGCTCACGGCGTGAATGAGCGCCAGCAGGGCCAGCACCGCCACAATTACCGGCGGGATGTTGAAGAGAGGTTCGCGATTCACAAGCGTCCACGGCTCGGCTGAGTGGCCCGTACTGCTGCCTAACCGCTCGGTTGTCCGACCGCAAGCTAAGTTAAAAAGAAAAAAGGAGGGCATTTGCCCTCCTGCAAGCCGCGCTTTGCGGGGTCTTCGCGCCTTGCCGGCGCTTGTCACATCCCCTCGCCTCCCGTGGCCCTTCAAGTCATCGCGCCGAACGCTGGAGCTGGTCGAAGTTGGCGCGCCGCGTGTGGATCGCCAACGACATTAAGGGGAGCCCGACGCGCTGACAACGCGATTGCCATTTTAACACTAACCCGCAAAAGGCCGACCGCCGATCCGTCATCGGCACGCCGCCTGCTCCACCAGTGCCGTCGCGGCGAAATGCCGGCGCGAATGTCCCAGTCGGGGACAGCGCGCGCCGGTTTCGTCTCGCGGCGGAACAGGTGGCGTTGCCATGAAACATCAATCGACGCGGGCCGTCTTCGAATATTGGGACCGGAAGCGGGGCAACCGCCCGGCGCCCGACCGCCCGGCGATCGACCCGACCGAAATCCGCCATGCGCTGAGCGACACCTTCATGCTGGCGGCGGATTTCGTCGATGAGTTGCGGTTTCGTCTGGCCGGCACGCGCGTCTGTGCATTGTTCGGCCGCGAGATCAAGGGCGAAGTCTTCGCCATGCTTTGGGACGAAAGCAGTCGCAAGGCGATCGATGAGCTCATGGCCAACGTCACAAACGAGGCGGCCGGCGTGGTCGCCGGATTAACCGCGCATACCGAAGAGGGCCTCGAGACCGAGTTGGAACTGCTTCTGCTGCCGCTCGCCTATTCCGGGCATGCCCGCATCCGCGCGCTCGGTGTGCTGGCGCCGATAGTTCCGCCGTATTGGATCGGCGCCAAGCCGGTGGTCGAGCTGGCGCTGGGCACCCTACGCCATATCGGAGCGGAAACCGGCAACCGCCTCGCGCCGCGTTTTGCGGCGGCGGCCGGCGCCCGCATTCGCCACGGATTTGTGGTCTATAGCGGCGGCCGCGAGACACCGTCCGGCGAGCGCACCGGCTAACGCCGCGTTAACGATAAACTCTTAGGGTCGTAGGCTGGCGGGCGATCAAGCCCCAAATCCCAGCCGTATCATGGCCGTACCGCTACCCAAGCCGAGATTGCCGCCGCTGGCCGAGGAACGCCGGCGGCATCAGCGCGTCAAGATCAACCTGCTCGGCCGCTATATGCTGGCCGACCGGCGCGAGTTTCCCTGCCAGGTGATCAACATGTCGCCCGGCGGTATCGCGATGGTTACGCCGGTAATCGGCAACCGCGGGGAACGGGTGATCGCCTATGTCGATCATCTTGGTCGGCTCGAGGGCAAAATCGCGCGGCTGCTCGACAATGGCTTCGCCATGACAGTCGAGGCCACCTTGCGCAAGCGCGACAAGCTTGCCGCGCAGCTCACTTGGTTGGCCAACCGGCACATCCTCAATTTGGCGGAAGACCGCCGCCACGGCCGTTTCATCCCCAAAAAGCCGATGGCGCGGTTGATCTTGCCGAACGGCAACAATGTTGGCTGCCGGGTGATCGACATATCGGAATCGGGCGCGGCTATCGCCATTTCGCCGGAATTGCGGCCGGTGATCGGCACCATGGTTACCGTCGGCAAGACGGCGGGCCGTGTGGTCCGTCATATCGAGGACGGTTTTGCCATCGAATTCACCCGCCTGCAGCATTCCGATTTCATCGAAGACAATCTCACCGGCAATTGAACCGGCGCGTGGATCACGCGCTAGCGTCACTCGCCGGTAAACGGCACGCGTAAAATTGCGCGCAGTGCCGGCGGCTAATCGGCGCCAGCCGCACGCGGCCGCCAGTATCTTCCGGACGAATTCGCAAAAAAACTTACGGTAAACATTGCCCGCGCGGGAACCCGCGCGGCGCGTCGTTACTGCTCTCAGCACATTAATGTATAAAACTTTAGATAAATCGTATTATGTAAGATTTTAATCGAACTCTATTTAAAGTTATACAGTATTCGTCTCATGCTTTATTTTTGTTGTCTTCAAAATGACTTGCTCGACTTAGCGGCGATGCAAAAGCTTTGTGCGAATTGTGGTCCCGATACGACGGGAAGGGGCCACAAAAATGGGCTGGGGTTTCAAACAAGGTGCGGCCGCCACTCTGCTGGTCATGGCCTGCGCAGCGGCGATGGCGGCTGCGGCAGGCGGCGCTACGGCGGGCGAGCGCATCGCCTATGGCGGCCCGGCGACCTCGCATGAGCGGGCCACTTACGCGGCCGTCGGCGACGTTGCGCGCCCACCGATCGGCTGGGTCGAGTTTTGCATCCGTTACAAGCCCGAATGCAACACACGTCCGTCGGCACCCCGCGACATCGTGCTCACGGCCAAGGCCTGGTCCGACATCGTCAAGGTCAACAATTGGGCCAACGACAACATCAAGCCGCTCACCGACCTCGAGCATTGGGGTGTGGTCGAGCAATGGGACTATCCCGACGATGGCTACGGCGATTGCGAGGACTACGTGTTGCTCAAGCGGCGCATGCTGATGCAGGCCGGCTGGCCACGTGAGGCGCTGCTGATCACCGTGGTGCGCGACAAGAAGGGCGACGGCCATGCCGTGCTCACGGTGAAGACCGATCGCGGCGAATTCATTCTCGACAACCAGGAATCGCAAATCCTGGCCTGGAACAAGACCGGCTACCGCTTCGTAAAGCGGCAGTCTCAATCCGATCCGAATACCTGGGTCGCGCTCGGAGAGCCGCGCGGACCGGCCACGGTGTCTGCACGCTGACGCATTGCCTAGTTTCAACTGACCAACCGAACGAGGAATTCGCGCTCCCGGTCACGTCCCCACCCCTCCCCGTCCCCAGACCGGGTTCGCGAGCGGCCGGCTCTCCCCCAAGAGCCGGCCGCACCCATTTCGGGAAGCGTGAAACCGCGTGGCGTTCCATCGACCACGCTCTTGTCACGGAGCGGTCAGACTGCCGGCGATTTTCGGGCGCAGCATTGGCAACGGGAGCGACAACCCGAACACCGCGAGGTCCCCATGGAACAGCGAATTGACCTGGCCCGTGTGAACCCGGCCGTCGTCGAAGCCGTCACCGCCCTACAGGCTTATGTCGACCAATCCGGACTCGATGCGAAATTGCGCGAACTCATCAAAATACGCGCCTCGCAAATCAACGGCTGCGCCTATTGCATCGTCATGCACACGCGCGACGCACGCAAGATTGGCGAAACCGACGAGCGCATGCACTTGCTCGATGCCTGGCGCGAAGCGCCCGTGTTCACCGCGCGCGAACGGGCAGCGCTCGCCTGGACCGAGGCGCTGACGCTTATTTCCGAAACGCATGCGCCCGACGACGTCTATTCGGAGGTACGCCGGCAGTTCTCGGAAAAAGAAATCATCGATCTGACCGCCGCAGTCGCCGCCATCAACACCTGGAACCGGATCGCCATTTCGTTCCGCGCGACGCCGCAAGTGGAAGGAGTGAAAGCGGCGGCCTGAATTCAGCCGATCCGCTTCAGGCCATTGGCGTATTGCTTCCAGCGCCGCACATAGATGTCGGCGCCGCTGCGGATCATCTCGCGCGCCTTGTCGTCGAGCGTGCGGATGGCGCGCGCCGGCGTGCCGACGATCAACGAATT
>JBOHII010000430.1:0-9668 GCA_050725955.1 Pseudolabrys sp.
ATATATTCAACGACAAATACGTTCTCGACACCCCCGATACCGCGAACGACGCCGATTTCGTAAATATAGAGGCTGTGATCGCGCACGAATATTATCACAACTGGACCGGCAACCGCATCACCTGCCGCGACTGGTTTCAACTCTGCCTGAAGGAAGGTCTCACCGTTTTCCGCGATCAGGAATTTTCCTCCGACATGCGCTCGCGCCCGGTGAAGCGGATTTCCGACGTACGGAATTTACGCGCGGCGCAATTCGTCGAAGATTCGGGTCCGCTGGCGCATCCGGTGCGCCCGGAAAGCTATAAGGAAATCAATAACTTCTATACCAGCACCGTGTACGAAAAGGGCGCTGAAGTGGTGCGCATGGTGCTGACCCTCATCGGCCGTGAAAAATTCCGCGCCGGCATGGACCTCTATTTCGCCCGCCACGACGGCCACGCCGCCACCGTCGAGCAATTCATCCAATGCTTTGCCGACGTCTCGGGCCGCGATATGGCGCAATTCATGCGCTGGTACAGCCAGGCCGGCACGCCGGCGGTGACGGTCGCCACCCGCTTCGACGCCGCGCGCAAGACCTTCACGCTCGATGCCAAGCAAAGCGTGCCGCCCACACCGGGCCAGCCGACCAAAGAGCCGATGGTGATCCCGCTCGGCGTCGGCCTGGTCGGCAAGGACGGCCGCGATCTGCCCCTGGCGCTGTCGAATGGCGCCGGCATCGAGCGCAACGTGCTGGTGCTGAGCGAGCGGGCGCATTTATATGAATTTAAAGGCATAACCGAACGGCCGGTGCTGTCGATCAATCGCGGATTTTCGGCGCCGATCAGGCTCGACAGCGGTCTTACCGGCGACGATCTCGCCTTCCTTGCCGCGCACGATACCGATGCATTCAATCGCTGGCAGGCGTTGCAGACCATCTCGATGCGGCTGTTGATCGACAATGTTGCGGCCCTGCACGCCGGCAAGCCGGCGCGCAGCGATGGCAAGCTCATGGCGGCGCTCGCCACCATTCTCGACGACGCCAAGCTGGAGCCGGCCTTCATCGCCCTCGCGCTGGTGCCGCCGGGCGAAGGCGACATAGCGCGCGAGATCGGCCACAACATCGATCCCGACGCCGTGTTCAACGCCCGCCGCGCGCTGCGCGCCGGCATCGGCGAGGCGCTCGCCGCCGCATTGGTCAAGACCTACCAACGCATGACCGTGCCCGGTCCCTATACGCCCGACGCGGTGAGCGCCGGCCGCCGCTCCCTGCGCAACGTCGCGCTCGATCTCATGGCGGCAACTGCCGCGCCGGAAACGATTGCGCGCGCCGCCAAGCAATACGCGGCCGCCGACAACATGACCGACCGCATGGCGGCGCTTGCCACGCTGTCGCAGCTTGCCGTGCCGGAACGCACGCAGGCATTCGACGATTTCTTTACGCGCTATGCCGCCGACGCGCTGGTGATCGACAAATGGTTCTCGCTGCAGGCCATGATTGCGCAGCCCGACACGCTCGACAATGTCCGCGCGCTGACCACCCATGCCGGCTTTTCGTTCGCCAATCCCAACCGCGTGCGCGCATTGATCGGCGCTTTCGCCCAGGGCAATGCCACCCAGTTCAATCGCGCTGATGGCTTGGGTTACGACTTCGTCGCCGACACCGTGCTGGCGCTCGATCCGAAAAACCCGCAACTGGCCGCCCGGCTCGCCACCTCGTTCCGCAGTTGGCGCACGCTGGAAAATGACCGCCGCGGCAAGGCGCAAGCCGCGCTGTCGCGCATCAAATCGGCGCCCAATTTGTCGCGCGACGCCGCCGATATCGTCGAACGTGCGCTGGCCGCGCCCGAAAATTCGCCGGTAAAATCGTAGTCCGGCAATCCACCGCCGCCCGTTACCCTTTGGCCGGCCAATGTTATTTGTGGGTAACGATTTATAAATATTTGACTTTGGACTCTCGACAAATCACCGGCCATCGATTCCAATCGAAAGTGATTCGGAAAGCGATGCGGCACATCCTTCCGGACAGGGTGGTAGGGGACAATCCGAACGGAGGCCGTCTATGGCGCGCGCCGGTGTGGCGAGTGCGTCTGCACGCTCAGATTCTATTCAAGGTCTCGCGCAATCGATCGCCAAGCCGGCGTATCGTCGCCTGTTGACCGCTGAGCCCTTGTTGCGGCGCGCCGTTCCGGTGCTCATCGTTGCGTTTCTCGCCACCATCTGCGTCGGCGCGGTCGTGCAGGTGCTCGACCACCGCCGGCAAGCGCTCAGCGACATGGGGGTGGCGCTCGACGCCGTCGCCGACCTCACCGCCGAACGTTTGTCGCTCAAACCGCCGCCTGGCGCGCAGGCGCGTCCGCAGGAATTGCTGGCACGCGCGTTGCCGGCTTGGGCGACTACTGCCGGCCGGCGCTTCATTCTCAGCAATGCCAACGGCGTGGTCACGGCAGTCACGCCGTCCGCCGATGCCATCCTCGGGCGCCGCCTGATCGAGGTCTTGGGCGCGACACAACCGCTCACCACCTTCGGCGCCGATGCCGGCGTCATGCAAATCACGCTGCCTGACGAAACCCGGGCGCTGGCGACCGTGCGCATGCTCAACGCCCCGTTCGGCCAACTGGCAGTGCTGCAGTCGCGCGACGCGGCGCTCGCCTCCTGGCGCTCGCTCAGCACGCTCACCGTCACGCTGTCGGCCACCACCGGCTTTGTGGTGCTGATCCTCGGCTTTGCCTTCCACTGGCAGGCGACGCGGGCGCGTGAAGCCGACTTGATCTATGAGACGGTGCGCAGCCGCATCGACACCGCGCTCAACCGCGGCCGTTGCGGCTTGTGGGACTGGGACCTGGCGCGCGGCCGCATCTTCTGGTCGCAGTCAATGTTCGACATTCTGGGCTTGCACGCCAAGGACGACCTCTTGTCGTTTGGCGACGTCAGCGCGCTCACGCATCCGGACGATCTGCGGCTCTACGATCTTGCCGCCGAGATCGCCGAAGCCACCGCCACGACCATCGACCACGCTTTCCGCATGCGGCATGCCGACGGCCACTGGATCTGGCTGCGCGCGCGCTGCGAACTCGTGCGGCAGCCGGACGACCCGGGGCTGCACCTGATCGGCATTGCGGTCGACATCACCGAGCAGAAAAGCCTTGTCGAGAAGACGGTGGCCGCCGACATGCGGCTTCGCGACGCCATCGAGACCATCCCCGAGGCCTTCGTGGTGTGGGATGCCGACAATCGTCTGGTGTTGTGCAATTCGAATTTCCAGGAACTTCACAATCTGCCCGACGAAGCGATCACGGTCGGCGCCTCCTATGAATCCGTGGTCGCCGCCGGCCGCCAACCGGTGGTGCGCAGCCGCATCGTCACGGGCGGCCCGAACACTCCGGGGGCGCGTACCTTCGAGGCGCAGCTTGAGGACGGCCGCTGGCTGCACATCAGCGAGCGGCGCACCAAGGACGGCGGCTATGTCTCGGTCGGCACCGACATCACCGCGATCAAGACGCATGAGGAAAAATTGGTCGACAGCGAGCAACGCCTGATGGCGACGATCGCCGACGTGCGCGCCTCGCAGCAGCGGCTGGGCGAACTCGCCGAAAAATACGCGGTCGAGAAGACCCGCGCCGAGGAGGCGAACCAAGCCAAATCGAAATTCCTCGCCAATATGAGTCACGAGCTGCGCACGCCGCTCAACGCCATCATCGGCTTTTCCGAGATCATGGAGTCGGGGATGTTCGGCCCGCTCGGCGCCGAAAAGTACCACGAATATTGCAGTGATATCTTGAGCAGCGGGCAATATCTGCTCGATGTCATCAATGACATTCTCGACATGGCCAAGATCGAGGCCGGCCGCATCCGCCTCGATATCGAGGAGCTGGAACTCGATCCGCTGTTATCGGAGGCCATGCGCGTCGTTTCGGCGCGAGCGGACGACAAGCAGCTTGAGCTGGTGGCGAGGATTTCGCCTAATCTCGGCCTGCGCGCCGACCGCCGCGCGCTCAAGCAAGTGGTACTCAATCTCCTGTCCAACGCGGTGAAATTCACGCCGGCCGGTGGCCGCGTCACCATGCGCGGGCGCGCCGCCGACGACTGTATCGTGCTGGCGATCGCGGACACGGGAATCGGCATTTCCAAGGACGCGCTGGCGCGGCTCGGCCGGCCGTTCGAACAAGTCGAAAGCCAGCTCACCAAGAGCCATCAGGGCTCCGGCCTCGGGCTGGCGATTTCCAAATCACTGGTAGAACTGCATGGCGGCCGCATGCGCATCCGCTCGACGCTCGGCAAAGGCACGCTGGTGGTGGTGCGCTTGCCGATGTATCCGCAATGTTCATTGCCCAAGGAGGAAGCGGCGTAATTTTTTCGCACCTCCCCCGTATCAGGGAGAGGCAAGGACGGCTACGGCGCCTTGCCCAAAATCCGCACGAAGGTCGCGCGCACCTTCGCCTGCGTCTCGATCAGCGTCGCATCCAGCGCGGCGAAATCCGGCACGTCGGCGGCCCGCGCGAGTAGCCGCAGCAGCCCTGCCCCCGCGGTCTTGGCGTCGAACGGCCCCGGCAGGCATAGCCGCAGGATCTGCGTCAAGTCCTGATAAAGCTGCACCGCCGGGCGTAACACTTCCGCGTCCTCGACCGGCAATACGTGCAGCGCCCAGGCCTTGTCGAGCACGCGCGCGGTCGAGGTGTCGAGAATATCGGGCCGCGCATGCGCGTGCACGAGTTGCAGATATTGCGCGATGAATTCGATATCGACCAGCCCGCCGGCGGCATATTTCAAATCCCAACGCTCACCATCGCCCTTTTCCTTGGCGATGGCCGCGCGCATTTCCACCACGTCGCCAACGACCAGCGCGACGTCGCGCGGTCGCAGCAAGATATCGCGGACGACCCTCTCCACCCGTTCGCCGAAGCCGGGCGAGGCCGCGACCACGCGCGCTCGCGTCAGCGCCATGTGTTCCCAGGTCCAGGCCTCGCTCTCCTGATAGCCGGTAAAGCCGCCGATTTGCGTCGCCAGCGGACCGGCCCGCCCGGATGGACGCAGCCGCATGTCGACCTGATAAAGCGCGCCGTAATTGGTCTGCGCGGTCAGCGCATTGATCAGCCGCTGCGTCAGCCGGGCGAAATACTGCGCGCCGTAGAGCGGACGCCGACCGTCGGACTCGGGGTTGTTGTCGTCAAAGTCATAAATGAGGATCAAGTCGAGATCGGAATTCGCCGTCATCTCGCGCCCGCCCAGCTTGCCCATGGCGAGCACCGCGGTCTGCTCGCCGCGCATATGCCCGTGCGTGGCGGCGAAATTGCCGGAGACGGCGCGATCGACGGCACCGATAACCGCGTCGGCGAGCCGCGCGAAGGCTTCGCCCGCCTGCCGCGCGGTCACCGTGCCGGACAGAATGCGCACGCCGATCAGGAACATGTATTCCAGCCCGAACGTGCGAATGCGTTCGAGCAGGTCCTCATCGTAGCCCGATTGTGCCAGCGCCGCGCCGAGCCGCTTGCCGAGCTCTTCGTCGTCCGGCAGGGGGCCGAAGAAACTCGGATCGACCAGCGCGTCCATCGCCTGGGGATTGCGCGCCAGCACGTCAGCGAGACGAGGCGCGATGCCGAGCACAAGCGCGGTGAGCGCGACCAGATCGGGATTTTGCCGCAGCAGCGACAACAGCCGCGCCGCGTTGCGCAGATTGGCGAGGAAATGATCGAACCGCACCAGCGCCGCATTGGCATTGTCGGTGCGCGCCAACTGCTCGAGCACGACCGGCAGCAGCGCCTCGAGGTGGCCGCGCGCTGCCTCCCCGCGCAGCGAGCGATGCCCACCGGCCAGCCAGTTGCGCACGATGGTCGAGGCTTCCAGTGGCGATTTGAAGCCGAGCACGGCCAGCCGGTCCATGGTTTTGCGGTCGTCGGCGCCGGGCGGAAACGCCAGCTCCGGCTTATCGGCGCCGGGCGCCTTTTCGAACAGGTGGCCGTAGTGGCGCTGTACCTTGTCGAGATGACCGAGCAGCACTTTGGCGAAGGCATCGCGGCCGCGAAAGCCAAGGAAGCACGCGAAGCGTTCGAGCTCGGCGCGCTCGGCCGGCAACGTCTGCGTCTGCTCATCGTTGATCATCTGCAAACGGTGCTCGACCGTGCGCAGGAAGCCATAGGCGGCCTTCATATCGTCGCGCGCGACTTCGCCGATCCAGCGATCGGCGCACAGCTTGTCGAGCGTGGTGAGGGTGTCACGGTCGCGCAGATGCGGGGTGCGGCCGCCGGCAATCAATTGCTGGGTCTGCGCGAAAAACTCGATCTCGCGGATGCCACCGCGGCCGAGCTTGATATTGTGGCCCTCGACCGCGATCTCGCCGTGCCCGCGATAGGCGTTGATCTGCCGCTTCATGGCGTGCACGTCGGCGACTGCGGCAAAATCGAGATATTTGCGCCACACGAACGGCAACAACTCAGCGAGAACCGCCTCGCCGGCGGCGATATCGCCGGCACAAGCGCGCGCCTTGATCAGCGCGGCCCGCTCCCAGTTCTGCCCGACGCTCTCGTAATACGACAGCGCCGCCGCGGTCGAGATCGCAATGGCGGTCGAGGCCGGATCGGGACGCAGCCGCAAATCGGTGCGGAACACGTAGCCGTCGGCGGTGCGCTCCTGCAAAAGCTTCACCAGCTTCTGCGTCAGGCGCACGAACAGCGCGGCCGGCGCCGCATCCTCAGGCACAACCGCCGGATCGTAGAAAACGATGAGGTCGATATCGCTCGAATAATTGAGCTCATAAGCGCCCATCTTGCCCATGGCCAATACGATGTAGCCCGATCCTTGCTGCGGTTGCGCCATGTCCTTCGGCCGCAGCCGTCCGGCTCGCGCGGCTTGCGCCAGCACAAAGCGCGCGGCGGCATCGACCGCGGTGTCGGCGAGATCGGTGAGAGCACGCGCCGCCCGCATCACCGGCCACACGCCGCCGATATCGGCGAGCGCGATCAGCAGTCCCGCCTCGGCCTTCATAAGGCGAAGCAGCCGCATCGCCTCGGCTTCGTCCGCGGTAGCGGCAACGGCGCGGCCGTTCTCCGCGAGCAGCGCGGCCAGATGCCGGTCCGGATCGGCGCCGAACAGCCGCAGCAGGCGGCCGGCATCGCGGCTCGCCAGTTCCCACAGATAGGGCGAATTTTCGGCCAGGCTTTGCAGCAGCGAATCGAGGGTCGGATGCGCGGCCAGCAGCGTCTTGAGCGGTTTGGCTTGGGTTACCGTCAGCTTATCCAGCCATTCGGACAGGCGCGCCTTTGCCGCCTTCGGCTCGACCAGAAAAGGCGCGGTGACGATGCGCTCGGCCAGCGTCACGCCTGAGTGCCGGGCGCCAGGCTTAGCCGCAGCTTTTTTGCGCACAACCTTCTTGCGGGTGGACTTCTTTTTGGCCGGCGGTTTCATCCCGCACTCTGTACCGGCCCTCCCCTCGGCAAAGCAATGACGCTCTTGAGCCCCGGCTCATTATCGGCAAGCGTCAATTCGCCGCCATGCAGCCGCGCCACCGCCGATGCCAGGCTTAAGCCGAGACCCGAGCCCGGCTGCGAGCGGCTCTGCTCAAGCCGCACAAAGCGTTCGACTGCGCGGCCGCGGTCGGCTTCCGGGATGCCGGGGCCGCTGTCGGCGACGGTCAGCAGGATGCGGTCGCCGTCGTTGAGCGCGCGCACCACGACTTCCGGCGTGGCGCCGTTCACGCCCGCGCGCGGCACGGCATATTTGATGGCGTTGTCGACCAGATTGGCGAGCGCCTGGCTCACCAGTTCGCGATTGCCGTTGACCTTGGCCGGCATGTCGGCCTCCACTTTAAGAGCGATGCCCTTCTCTTCGGCCAGCGGCTCGTACAGCTCGCCGACGTCATGGGCGATCTCGGCAGCATCGAACTCGGTCATGTCGTCGCGGGCCTGCCCCGACTCCGCGCGCGCGATCATCAACAGCGCGTTAAAGGTGCGGATCAGCCCGTCCGACTCCTCGATGGTCGCTTCCAGCGCCTCGCGATATTCCGTTTCGCTCTTGGCGACGCGCAGGGCCTCCTCGGAACGGTTGCGCAACCGCGTGAGCGGCGTCTTGAGATCGTGCGCGATATTGTCGGACACTTCTTTGAGGCCATGCATCAGCGCCTCGATGCGCTCGAGCATGGCATTGAGGTTTTCGGCCAGCCGGTCGAGTTCGTCGCCGGTGCCGGCGACCGGCAGCCGCTCGCCCAGATCGCCCGCCATGATGGTGCTGGTGGTCTCGGTCATGGCATCGACCCGGCGTAGCACGCGGCGGGTGACAAACAGCCCGCCGCCAAGGCCAAGGATAATGACCATGGCAACCGACCAGCGGCCGGCCGCGAGCACAATATGGTAGAGCCGCTCGCGCTCGTCGAGATCGCGGCCGACCAGCAGGCGGAAGCCGCCGGGAAGCTGGAACACGCGCACCAGCGCGTGGTGATCGGGATGGTCGGCGGTCTCCGCTTCGTCGATCCGGTGGTAGACGGTCTCGGTCCAGCCCGGCTTGTCGAGAATGCCGGGCGCCAGCGCGGTGACGTTGCCGGCGAGCGCCTCGCCAGCGAAAGTGGTAACCAGATAAAGGCTGGAGCCCGGCCGCCGCGCCCGTGCATCGATCACAATCACTAGCCGCCTGATGCCGCCCAGCCGGTACTGCTCGGACAGTCCGGTGATCTCGGCATTGACGGTATCGGTGATCTGCTCGGTGATGAGGCGGCGGGTGTTGAGCGCGAAATAGCCGAGCAATGCCGCCGCGAACAGCGCGAACACGGTCAAATAGACCAGCGTCAGCTTGAACGTGGTGGTGCGAAAGAGTTTACCGAGCGCCGTCACGTATCATATATCCCGCGCCGCGGACCGTATGCAAAAGCGGCTGGGAGAAACCTTTATCGATTTTCGAGCGCAAGCGCGAGATGTGCACGTCGATCACATTGGTTTGCGGGTCAAAATGGTAATCCCACACGTTTTCCAGCAGCATGGTGCGGGTGACCACCTGCCCGGCGTGCTGCATCAGGTATTCCAGCAGGCGGAACTCGCGCGGTTGCAGCAGGATCTTGTCCTCGCCGCGGCGGACTTCGCGCGACAGCCGGTCAAGTTCAAGATCGCCGACCCGCAGCACGTTTTCCTCGGGACGCCCGCCGCGCCGGCGCGCCAGCACCTCGATACGCGCCAATAATTCGGTGAACGAATACGGCTTGGGCAGGTAGTCGTCGCCGCCGGCGCGCAGGCCCTTGACCCGGTCGTCGACCTGGCCGAGCGCCGACAAAATCAGTGCGGGGGTCTCGATGCCCTTGTTGCGCAGGGTGCCGATCAGCGACAGCCCGTCGCGCTTGGGCAACATGCGATCGACGATCAACACGTCGTATTGGCCATCGAGTGCCATGGCGAGGCCGTCCTCGCCGTCGCCGGCAGCGTCGGCAACATGCCCGACCTCGCGGAACGCCTTGACCAGATAGTCGGCGGCATCGCGGTCGTCCTCGATGACCAGAAGGCGCATGGTGACCCGATCCGGTTGCGCTTCGGCCACGCGGCCGAAAGCACGAGACCCCTGAATATCCGCATAAGTGCGCATCGGTCACACCAATTCCAGTCAATTCGTTCGCGTTTTAATCCCCGGTCTGGCCGCCCTTCCCGTCTGCCGGCCAAATTCAAGGCCGGTCAGAGCTTTAGCGCCCGTTTCGTACGCGAGGGGGTGGCGGATTTGGCC
>JBOHII010000431.1:0-5448 GCA_050725955.1 Pseudolabrys sp.
CCGTTGGTCACTGCCGCCAACAAGTAGGGCAGTCGAGCGGCGTCGCCGTTTGACCTCTTCCGGTGCGCTCCATAGCTTGCCGGCGATGTCGCGACAGCCTCTTCCCAAAGCCTGGCCGTTCGAGGAGGCCGCGAAGCTCGCTGCCCGGCTGGAACGGACCGGCAAGTCCGTGGCGTTGTTCGAGACCGGGTACGGCCCGTCCGGGCTGCCGCATATCGGCACCTTCGGCGAGGTCGCGCGCACCACCATGGTGCGTCACGCCTTCCGCTTGCTGACCGACGACAAGATCAAGACGAGATTGATTGCCTTTTCCGACGACATGGACGGACTGCGCAAGGTGCCGGACAACGTGCCGAACAAGGAGATGCTCGAACAACATCTTGGCAAGCCGTTGACCCAAGTGCCCGATCCGTTCGGCACGCACGCAAGTTTCGGCGAGCACAACAACGCGCGCCTGCGTGCTTTCCTCGATCATTTTAAGTTCGACTACGAATTCCTGTCGTCGACGCAATGCTACACGTCCGGCCGTTTCGACAAGGCGCTGCTTACCGTGCTGGAGCGCTTCGACAAGGTGATGGCGATCATGCTGCCGTCGTTGCGCGAGGAGCGCGCCGCGACCTATTCGCCATTCCTGCCGATCGACCCGCGCACGGGCATCGTCTTGCAGGTGCCGGTCACCGCGCACGACGCCAAGGCCGGCACCATCACCTATGAAGACCCCGACACGAAAAAACCCGTGACCGCGCCCGTTACCGGCGGCAGATGCAAATTACAATGGAAGCCGGACTGGGCGATGCGCTGGGTGGCGCTCGGCGTCGACTATGAGATGGCCGGCAAGGACCTGATCGATTCGGTCAAGCTCTCCGGCGAAATATGCCGCGCGCTGGGCGGGGCGCCGCCGGAAGGCTTCAACTACGAACTGTTCCTCGACGAGAACGGGCAGAAGATTTCCAAGTCCAGGGGCAACGGGCTCACCATCGACGAATGGTTGCGCTACGCCAGCCCCGAAAGCCTGTCCTGCTTCATGTATCGCGAGCCGAAATCGGCCAAGCGTCTTTACTTCGACGTCATCCCGCGCACGGTCGACGAATACCAACAGTTTCTCGATGCCTATCCGCGGCAGGATTTACGCCAGCGGCTGTCTAACCCGGTCTGGCACATCCATTCCGGCCATCCGCCCCAGGTGGAGATGCCGGTGTCGTTCTCAATGTTGCTCACACTGGTCTCCTCGTCGAACGCCGAGAATGCCGACACGCTATGGGGTTTCATCGGCCGCTACCGGCCGGGGGTGACGCCGCAGGCGAATCCCGCGCTCAAGCGCCAAGTCGAATATGCCATCCATTACTTCCGCGATTTCGTGCAGCCGGGAAAGAAATTCCGCGAGCCTGCGCCCAACGAGCGCGCCGCGCTCATCGACCTGCGCGACGCGCTGTCACAATTGCCGGCCGACAGCACGGCGGAAGATATCCAGAACGTGGTCTATGAAGTCGGCCGCCGCGAGCCGTTCCTCGACGCCAAGAAGAAAGCCAAGGACGGCAAGCCGGGCGTTTCGCTCGACTGGTTCAACATGCTTTACCAGGTGCTGCTCGGCCAGGAAAAAGGCCCGCGCTTCGGCTCGTTCGTCGCGGTCTATGGCTTGCAAAATACCGTCGACATGATCGACGGGGCGCTGGCCAGGAGTGCGTAGGACCTGTCATTCCGGGGCGCGAGCGAAGCGAGCGAACCCGGAATCCAGACGAAGATTCTGAGTATGCATCTGGATTCCGGGTCCAACGCTTTGCGTTGTCCCGGAATGACCGCAAACTATTGGCTTGCCCAGACGATGCGCGCAATCCACAGCACGTCGACCATCGGCAGCGTGCGGTCGCGGTGCTCGGCATTGAGCGATTTGAGCTCGATGCTCTTGCTGGTCTTGCGCTTGAGTTCCTTGACCATCACTTCGTCGTCCTTGGTCTTGACCACGACGCGGTCGCCGCGCCGCACCGGAGCTGCCGGCGAGACCACGATGACGTCGCCGTCGCGATAGGCCGGCTTCATCGAATCGCCGGATATTTCCAGCGCATAGGCGTGTTCGTCGGTGACCGAGGGGAAGGCAATCTCCTCCCAGCCTTTGCCGACCGGGAAGCCGCCATCGTCGAAATAGCCGCCGGCGCCGGCTTCGGCGAAGCCGATCAAGGGCACGTTCGAAATCGCCACCTTGCCGCTGTCAGTGATCAGATTGACGAAGGTGTCGACCTTGGTGCCGGTTGCTGCCAGCGCCTTGGCCACCGATTCGGTCGACGGCCAGCGTGGCCGGCCTTCCGGGGTGATGCGCTTGGATTTGTTGAACGTCGTGGGATCGAGCCCCGCCTTCTTGGCGAGACCGGACGGTGTCAGCTTGGCGCGGGCGGCCAGCCGGTCGATGGCGGTCCAGATCTGGTTATGTGTCAGGGACATGCGGGGGCCCGGATGAGACTCTAGTCCACGATATAGGAATATAGCCTTGAGTCGCCCCCCTCGGGCAATAGCCTCCTGACCGCATTGTCTTGAATAAACCTTGGCCACCACCGTAGGGTCGTCCGCACCCAACCCGGAGCCGAATGCGGTGATCGGTTTCTTCGACCGCCTGTCTCGCCCGCTGATGCGGGCGCTCGAACCGGAAGACGCGCATGCGCTGGCGATCAAGGCGCTACGCTTTATGCCCTTGCCGCGCCCGGCGGCGCAGCCGCGCGAACTTGCCGTCCGCGCGTTTGGGCTCAATTTTCCCAATCCGGTCGGCCTTGCCGCCGGCTTCGACAAAAACGCGCAGGTACCCGACGCACTGCTCCGCCTCGGCTTCGGTTTCGTCGAAGTCGGCACCGTCACGCCGCTGCCGCAGGCCGGCAATTCGCGGCCGCGCCTGTTCCGGCTCGAATCCGACGAGGGGGTGATCAATCGGCTCGGCTTCAACAACGAAGGGTCGGCGGCCATGCTCAAGCGGCTCGCCGCGCGCGTCAACGAGGGCGGCATCGTCGGCGTTAATATCGGCGCCAACCGCGACAGTGCCGACCGCGTTGGCGACTATGTGCAGTTGATCGAAACTTTCGCCGCAGTTGCCAGCTATTTCACCGTCAATGTGTCCTCGCCCAACACACCCGGCTTGCGCGACTTGCAGCAGGCCAAGGCGCTCGACAACCTGCTCGCCCGCGTGGTCGATGCGCGCGAACGGGTGCGTCCGCGCGCCGGACCGACGCCGGTGCTGGTTAAGATCGGGCCCGATCTCACGCTGTCGGATCTCGACGACGCGGTCGGCATTGTGCGCAAGCACCGACTCGACGGCATGATCGTCGGCAATTCCACGATTGCGCGGCCGAGCGCGCTGCGCGACCGCGAGAAGGCCAAGCAGGCGGGCGGGCTGTCGGGGCGTCCGTTGTTCAGATTGTCGACCCGCATGCTGGCGGAAACCTTCGTGCGCGCCGAGGGCGCGTTCCCGCTGATCGGCGCCGGCGGTATCGACTCGGGCGCGACCGCCATCGCCAAGATCAAGGCGGGCGCCAGCCTGCTGCAGCTTTACACCGGGCTTGTGTTTCGCGGGATCGGTGTGGTGTCGGAGATCAAGGCGGACTTGCTCGCCGCGCTCAAGCGCGGCCACCGCAACTCATTGGCCTCGATGGTCGGCTGCGATGCGGCGGATATCACCGCGGAAAGCTGGCCAAGTTAAAGGCTATTTCCCTCTGGGCGCGTTGACGACGCGCATGACGATCCAGATCGGGACGACGATCACCGCGCCAAGCAGGAAATAGCGCCACAGCCAGCGGATCGCATCGAAGCCCATGTTCCAGAGGTGAAGCACCAGCCGTTGCACGCTGCGCACGATGTCAAACGGATCGAGCCCGAGCGCGGCCAGCACAACGCCGACCAGGATCGAGACCAGCACAAGGCGCACCAGAACCGCCAGCGGCGAGCCGCCGAAAACCCGGGTCATGGTGTCGTTGTTCACGGGCATTTCCGTTCCGCTTGGCATGGCGCGATCCTAGCATGGTTTGCCGGCTGCGTTCTCAGATATGCTTAGAATCGCAAAATGGAACCGGCAACCGCCATCGAACTGACCGACCCGGCGCCGCTATTGCCGGAGCCGTTCGCGCGCTGGTTTGCCGGCCGCGGCTGGGCGCCGCGTGCGCATCAGCTCGAGCTTTTGGCCAAAGCGAGGGCAGGGCGCTCGGTGCTGCTCGTCGCGCCCACCGGCGGCGGCAAGACGCTCGCCGGGTTTCTGCCGACGCTGGTGGAGCTATACACGCGAAACGCACAACAAAAGTTGCCACGCGCACCGAGTGCTCCCTCACCCCTTGAGGGGGAGGGTTGGGGAGGGGGGTACGAAGCAAATTCAGCATTTGCGGCTTCACCCCCCTCCCGACGCGCTTCGCGCGTCGACCTCCCCCACAAGGGGGGAGGTGAAGAAAAAGGAGGCTTGCACACCCTCTACATCTCTCCATTGAAAGCGCTGGCGGTGGATATCGCCCGTAATCTGGAAATCCCGGTCAAGGAAATGGGGTTGCCGGTGCGGCTGGAAACCCGCACTGGCGACACACCGGCCAGCAAGCGCCAGCGGCAGCGCCGCTACCAGCCGGACATCTTGCTCACCACGCCGGAGCAATTGGCGTTGCTTTTGGCATCGGCCGACGCGCCTTACCTGTTCGGCTCGCTGCGCCGTGTGGTGCTGGACGAATTGCATTCACTGGTGACCTCCAAGCGCGGCGATCTGCTGGCGCTCGGCCTCGCGCGCCTGTTTGCGCTGGCGCCGCAGATCGCGACCGTCGGCCTGTCGGCGACCGTGGCCGAGCCGGAAGATCTCGCACGCTTCCTGGTGCCGCAGCCGATCGGCGGCCAAGCGCGCGCCGATCTGGTGGTGGCGCAAGCGGGCGCCCAGCCGCACGTCGCAATGCTTGACACGCAAGAACATTTGCCCTGGGCCGGGCACTCGGCGCGCCACGCGCTCGGCGAAATATACCAGTTGATCAAGCGCCACAAAACGACATTGGTCTTCGTCAACACGCGCAGCCAGGCCGAATTCCTGTTTCAGGAATTGTGGGGCGCCAACGACGACAATCTCGCCATCGCGCTGCATCACGGTTCGCTCGACGTGGCGCAGCGACGCAAGGTCGAAGACGCCATGGTAGCCGGCAGGCTGCGCGCGGTGGTGTGCACGTCTTCGCTGGACCTTGGCGTCGACTGGGGCGACGTCGATCTCGTCGTCAATGTCGGCGCGCCGAAGGGCGCCTCGCGGCTGTTGCAACGGATCGGGCGCTCCAATCACCGGCTGGACGAGCCCTCGCAGGCCGTGCTGGTGCCGGCCAACCGCTTCGAGGTGCTGGAATGCCGCGCCGCCATCGACGCGATCGCGGAAAACGCGCAGGACACGCCGCCCTTGCGCCGCGGCGCACTCGATGTCTTGGCCCAGCATATTCTCGGCCGCGCGGTCGGCGCGCCGTT
>JBOHII010000432.1:0-7180 GCA_050725955.1 Pseudolabrys sp.
CATCGGAACGGATTTCGAAGTGCGCGTGTGGGAGAAATTGCTCGCCGTGCCGATCGGCGGCCTCACCACCTATTCCGATCTCGCCGCCAAGGCCGGCTCGCCCAAGGGCGCGCGCGCGGTCGGCGCCGCGGTCGGCAAGAACCCGATTTGTTTTGTGGTGCCGTGCCACCGCGTCATCGGCAAGAACGGCGACCTCACCGGCTACCACTGGGGCCTCACGCGCAAGCGCGCGATGCTGGGCTGGGAAGCCGGCATGGCGGCGGCGTAAAATGTCATTCCGGAAACCGCGCGTGGCGCGGTTATCCGGAATCCAGATGTCCGCTCAGCAATTGGGTCTGGATTCCGGGTTCGCGCATTGCGCGCGCCCCGGAATGACGGTCAGGCCGCCAGATCCAGTTTCGACTTCACCGTCGAATCGGCATTGAGCCAGTAGATCATCGGCACGCCGGTATCCAGGTTCAATTTGGTGATGGTTTCCGGCGTGTGCTTGTCGAGCACCATGACCAGCGCGCGCAAGGAATTGCCGTGCGCCGACACCAGCACATGATCGCCGCGCAGCACGCGCGGCAAAATTTCCTGGATGTAATAGGGCAGCACGCGCGCGGCGGTGTCGCGCAAGCTCTCGCCGCCCGGCGGCGCGATGGTGTAGGAGCGGCGCCATTTATGCACTTGCTCGTCGCCCCATTTCTTGCGCGCGTCGTCCTTGTTAAGTCCTGAAAGATCGCCGTAGTCGCGCTCGTTGAGCGCCTGGTCCTTGAACACCGGGATTTTCGTCTGGCCCAGTTCCACCAGCATCAGGTCGAGCGTGCGCTGGGCGCGGATGAGCGCCGAGGTGAAGGCGACGTCAAACTTGATGCCTTGCGCCTTCAACTTGCGGCCCGCCTCGCGCGCTTCCGCCACGCCTTGGTCGGTCAGGTCGATATCGCGCCAGCCGGTGAACAGGTTTTTCAGGTTCCAATCGCTCTGGCCGTGACGCACGAGTACAAGCAGGCGGTCGCTCATGAGATATGCCCTTTACGCTCAATGAATGCCGGGCGACATATAGCCCTCGTTTTGCGCCGATTCCAGTCATAGCGCGTTTCGTGGCAGGATAGCCGTCGCGAGGGAGGGTTCGCATGGCCGAGCAGAAACCGGACGGCATTGAGGCGTTGTGGCCGACCGTTTTCGTGCGCCGGAGTTTGCCGGGCGCCGACGTCGCCAACCAGGCGCTGGCCGCCTACATCCTCGAGCTCGACCGCAACAAGACCGACCTGACCACCGACTATCTCGGCGGCAATCTGCTCATCCACGAGCATCCGGCCGTGGCCTGGCTGCGCGACTGCATCAACCGAACGGTCACCGACTATTTCCGCCAGCTCGGCATGGATTACAGCATCGACTGGACGCTGCAGGGCTGGGCCAATGTCAACCGGCTGGGCGATTACCACGACCCGCACAATCACCCGCATTCCTATCTGTCCGGCACCTATTACGTGCAGGTGCCGACCGACCGCGCGCCGCTCAAGACGCGTAACGACGTGCGCCCCGGCGCTATCACCTTCTACGACCCGCGCGGGCCGGCGGTGAACATGAACGCGATCCGCGGCGACCCTTACGTCAATCCGGAACACACGGTCATGCCGGCGCCCGGCCAAATCCTGCTATGGCCGGCCTTCATGACCCATTTCGTGCATCCCAATTTGAGCGAGACGCCGCGTATCAGCATCAGCTTCAACGTGGTGCTGAAATGGAAGGACGAGTATTTGCCGGCGCAGGATTGACATGCGTGTCCCGGGCGCAGCGCAGCACGAAGTGGTGCGCTGCAGACCCGGGACCTTTCCGAACTCTGAATTTGAAACGGCCCCGGATCAGCGGCGCACCACTCCACTTCGTTTCGTGCTGCGCCGCATCCGGGGCACGAGGCTTTAAAAATCCTTCAGGCCGAGGACGTCCATCATCGAATAGAGCCCCGGCTTCTGGCCGCGCGCCCAAGCCGCCGCGTGCAGCGCGCCGCGCGCGAAGATCATGCGGTCCTCGGCCTTGTGCACGAGCTCGACGCGCTCGGCCTGCCCGGCGAAGATGACGCTGTGCTCGCCGACCACGCTGCCGCCGCGCAAATTGGCAAAACCGATATCGCCGGCATGGCGCGCGCCGGTGTTGCCGTCGCGGCTGCGCACCGAATTTCTGTCGAGCTCGATGCCGCGCCCCTCCGCCGCCGCGCGGCCGAGCATCAGCGCCGTGCCGGACGGTGCATCCACTTTTTGATTGTGATGCATTTCGAGAATTTCGATGTCGAAAGAATTGTCCAGCGTCTTGGCCACGCGCCTGGTCAGCGCCGCCAGCAGATTGACGCCGAGGCTCATATTGCCGGATTTCACGATCACCGCGCGTTTAGCCGCGTCCTTGATTTTCGCCTCGTCGGCGGCGCTCAAGCCGGTGGTGCCGATGATGTGCACCTTGCCGGCCTTGGCCGCCAGTTCGGCGAAGGCGACGGTTGCCACCGGTGCGGTGAAGTCGACAATGCCATCGGCCTTGTCCAGCAGTGCCGCGGCATCGCCGGAGAGCTTGACGCCGTTCTCCGGCGTGCCGGCAAGCGTGCCGGCGTCCCAGCCGATGAGCGGCGAGCGCGCATCTTCCAGCGCACCGATCAGCGCAAAGCCGTCAATTTCGGCAATCGCCTTGACCAGCGTGCGGCCCATCCGCCCGCCGGCGCCGGCGACCACCAGCCGCATCTCGGCCATCGGTCAAACTCCGCAAAAAATTGAGCCGGGTATAGCGGGAGCCGGGCCGCAGGTCACCTCCCCCACAAGCGGGGGCGGGCGAAGAAACTACGGCTGCGGGCCGTCGAAGCCCTCGATCACGATCAAATCGGCATCCGCGGCGGCCCGCCGGAGCGCGATAGCCTTGGCGTATTCGGGCGAGCGATAGCACGTCATCGCCGCCTCGAAGCTGGGGAATTCGATGATGACGATGCGGCTGCGCGCCTTGCCTTCGACGACTTCCGTCTTGCCGCCGCGCGTCGTATAGCGCCCGCCGTATTTGCGAAAAATGTCCGGCAACGCGGCAACGTAGACCTTGTATCCATCCGGGTTGCGCACATCGACATTGGCGATCCAGTATCCCTTGGCCATTTCAACTCCTCACTTGCCCGTTGCTTGTTCGATCTCGGCGATAATGGCGGCGGCCGCCGCCTTCGGGTCGCGCGCCTCCAGCACCGGGCGGCCGACCACCAAATAATCGGCACCGGCCTTGATAGCCTCGGCCGGCGTCATGACGCGTTTCTGATCGTCGCGCGCGGCGCCGGCTGGCCTGATGCCGGGCGTGACCAGCGACAGCGCGGAACCGACAACTTTCCGCAAAGTTGCTGCCTCCTCCGCTGAGCAAACCAATCCATCGACATTGAGGTCGCGCGCCTGCCCGGCCCGCTGCACGACCAGGGCGCTGACGCCGACCTTGTAGCCGGCCTCGAACAGATCGGCGTCGTCATAAGAGGTGAGCGCGGTCACTGCCAGAATCTTCAGCTTCGATCCCTGCTTGCCTTGCACCGCCGCCTTCATGGTCTGCGGATAGGCGTGCACGGTGAGGAAGGTGGCGCCGAGCTGCGCCACGCTTTCGACGCCCTTGGCGACCGTATTGCCGATGTCGTGCAGCTTGAGATCGAGGAACACCTGCTTGCCGGCCGCGATCAAGCGGCCAGCGAAGGGCATCCCGCCGGCGAAAGCGAGTTGATAACCGATCTTATAGAAGCTGACCGTCTCGCCCAGCTTGCTCACCATGGCCTCGGCGGTTTTCACCGAGGGCAGGTCGAGGGCGACAATCAGTCGTTCGCGGGCAGCCAGAGTCACACCGTCAATCCTCACATCATCAGCCGCGCCATCTCGACCAGCCGCGCGAGGACCGCGCGGAACAAGTTGGCGACGGCGGTGTCCACGATATTGTCCATCTCGTCGAAAGCGAGATCGGCCTGCGGGATCGCCACTTGCTCGGGGATCACCAGCGCGCCGCAGCCGAGTTCGAGGATTTGCCGCAACGCCATCAGCGAGCGCAATCCGCCGGAGCGGCCGGGCGAGGCCGAGGAGATCGCGAAGACGCGGTGCTTGAAGGCGGCATAAGTCGGATCGCCGCGCTCGCGCACGCGCGACACCCAGTCGATGGAATTCTTCAGCATGGGCGTGACCGACGCCGAATATTCCGGACTAGCGATGAACACACCGTGATGCGCCATGATCATCTGCTTGAGCTTGAGCGCATTGGCGGGCGGCCCGGCATTGGCTTCAAGATCGCCCTCATAGAGCGGCAGCGGATAATCGGCGAGCGAGATGCGGGTAACGTCGACGTCGATCAAGGCGAGTTCCTTGGCCGCTAGCGCCGCCAACCTGACATTGTGCGAGCCGGTGCGGGTCGAGCCGGGAAAGACGAGGATTTTCGGCGTGGCCATCGGCGGTTCCAATCGCGGTCGCTTTGAATAACACGCACGTGCCCAAAGAAGCGAGATGGCCGGGACAAGCCCGGCCATGACGCGAACTGCGGCGATGCAAACCGGTGTTACTGCCCGCGATAGACCCACACGCGCGCCGGCGGCAGGTTGCGCCAGATCAGCTCGGAGGCCTTGGCCGTGATGCCGGACAACGCTTTCGGGATCGGCGGCACCATCGCATAGGTGAACTGCACGAACGGCGCGCCCGGCGCCAGCAGGCTCATGGCATCCGCGATCAAGCGCAGCCGCGCGCGCAGCGGTTTGGTGACCAGCGGCAAGCCGGACACCACCGCGGCCGCCGGCTCGCGCACGAAAGTCCCCAGCAGGCGGCGCAGTCTAAAGGCGTCGCCCTGCACGACCGTCGCCGCCGGATAGCGCGTGCGCAGCAGCCGGCAGAAGTCCGGATTGGATTCGACCAGGATCAGCCGCGAGGGATCGACACCGTGCTCGACCAGCGCCGCGGTCACCGGGCCGGTGCCGGGCCCCAATTCGATCACCGGGCCACTTGCGTTGAGATCGACAGAGCGCGCCATGGCGCGCGCCAACGCCTTGCTCGACGGCATCACCGCGCCGGTCGATATCGGCTTCTCGATCCAGGAGCGGATGAACTGCATCTCGTCATCGAGACGCAGCGGCTTCTTGGCAATGCGGGCGACTGAACGGGGCGGCATCGCTTGGGGCCACGCGAAGTGGGGTGGGCATAAGTCCAGAAAGTTCAGGGGTATAGGGACCCGGGCAAGGGGTCAAGATGGCTACTCGGTATGGCTACCCCTATTTCCGAGGCCGTCGAGAAACTCCTTGACGCGGCTGAAGAAACCGGCGGATTCCGGATGGGTCGCCTCGGAGGAAAGCTTTTCGAACTCGGCCAGCAATTCGCGCTGGCGTTTGGTCAGGTTTTGCGGCGTTTCCACCGCGACTTGAACATACATGTCGCCGGCCTGTTTCGATCGCAGCACCGGCATGCCCTTACCCGACAGGCGGAACCGGCGGCCGGTCTGGGTGCCCGCCGGAATCTTGACGCGCGCCTGGCTGCCGTCGATCGCCGGCACTTCGAATTCGCCGCCGGTCGCCGCCGCCACCATGGAGATCGGAACCCGGCAATGCAGGTCGGCGCCGTCGCGCTGGAAGAACTCGTGCGGGGAGAGCGAGAGGAAAATATAAAGATCGCCGGTCGGTCCGCCGCGCAAGCCCGCCTCGCCTTCGCCGGCCAAGCGAATGCGGGTGCCATCCTCGACGCCGGGCGGAATATTGACCGATAGCGTGCGTTCGCGCGTGACGCGGCCGGAGCCGCTGCAGGACGGACAAGGATTTTCGATCACCTGGCCGCGGCCCTGACAGGCCGGACACGTGCGCTCGAGCGTGAAGAAGCCCTGCGCATGCCTGATCTTGCCGGCGCCGCCGCAGGTGGTGCACTGGATCGGCTTGCTGCCGGCCTTGGCGCCGCTGCCGGAGCAGGCTTCGCAGGTAACCGAAGTCGGGATGCGGATCTGCGCGGTCTTGCCGGCGAAGCCCTCCTCGAGGCTGATCTCCATGTTGTAGCGCAGATCGGAGCCGCGCTCGCGGCCCTGGCCGCGACCGCCGCGGCGGCCGCTCATTCCGAACAGGTCTTCGAAAATGTCCGAGAAGGTGGTGGCGAAATCGGCGCCGAAGCCGTGCGCGCCGCCGCCCATGCCGCCATGCTCGAAGGCGGCGTGGCCGAAGCGATCATAGGCGGCGCGCTTGTCGCCGTCCTTGAGCACGTCATAGGCCTCGTTGAGTTCCTTGAATTTGTGCTCGCAGTCCTTGTCGCCCGGATTGCGGTCTGGGTGATGCCGCATGGCGAGCTTGCGGAAGGCGACCTTGAGCTCGGCGTCGCCGCAGGTGCGCGTTACGCCAAGAATTTCGTAATAGTCGCGCTTGGACATGCCGGTCCCGCCGTTAGCTCAAAACGCCGTCACAGCCGTACTTGATTCGGCCGCCCGCCGCGCGCCGGAAAAATACACCCCCGGGGATGAACCCGAGGGTTTTGCGTTTCGGGCTTGCCGATGACTGCACGGCTGGCGCCTTAAGTTCAGGCGGATTTCTTGTCGTTCTTGTCGTCGTCGACCTCGGTGAATTCCGCGTCGACAACGTCTTCCTTCTTCTCGCCGGCCGCGGCGCCCTCGCCGCCCGCATCGGGGGCGCCTTGCGTTTCCGCCTGCTTGTACATGGCTTCGCCGAGCTTCATGGAAGCCTGCGCCAGCGCATTGGTCTTGGCCTGGATCGCCGCCGAGTCGTCGCCCTTGAGCGCCTCTTTCAAGTCCGCCATGGCGTTCTCGATCGCGCTGCGCTCGGTCTCGCCGACCTTGGAACCATGTTCGGCGAGCGCCTTTTCGGTGGCATGCACCAGCGCCTCGCCATGGTTCTTGGCTTCGACCGCGGCTTTGCGCTTCTTGTCCTCTTCGGCGTGGGCTTCCGCGTCCTTGACCATCTTCTCGATGTCGCCCTCGGACAGACCGCCCGAAGCCTGGATGCGGATCTGCTGCTCCTTGCCGGTGCCCTTGTCCTTGGCCGAGACGTTGACGATGCCGTTGGCGTCGATGTCAAAGGTGACCTCGACCTGCGGCACGCCGCGCGGCGCCGGCGGAAGACCGAGAAGATCGAACGAGCCCAGCAGCTTGTTGTCGGACGCCATTTCGCGCTCGCCCTGGAACACACGGATGGTGACCGCCGTCTGTCCGTCCTCCGCGGTGGAGAACACCTGGC
>JBOHII010000433.1:0-3407 GCA_050725955.1 Pseudolabrys sp.
CGTTCGAGGCCGAGCCGTCAACACCAAGGCCGATGGCAACGCCGGCCGCCTCCAACTCGCACACGGGACAAGCGCCGGAAGCGAGCGCCTGGTTCGAGCAGGCGCAATGGCTGATGCTAACGCCGGCCTTGGCCAGCCGCGGCATTTCGTCGGCGCTGAAATGAATGCCGTGCGCCAGCCAGACGCGGTCGTTGAGCCAGCCGCAGTCCTCAAGATAATCGAGCGGCCGGCAGTCATAAAGCTGTTGGCAGAATTTGTTCTCGTCCGCGGTCTCGGCGAGATGCGTGTGCATGCGCACGCCCAGCTTGCCGGCGAGATCGGCGGTCGCGCGCATCAGCGCGGTGGTGACCGAAAACGGCGAACAGGGCGCGAGCGCCACCTGCACCATCGCCGCCGGCCCACGCTCGTGGTAGCGATCGACCAGGCGTTTGCTGTCGGCGAGGATTGTGTCCTCGTCCTGTACCACGCTGTCTGGCGGCAACCCGCCGTCGCGCTCGGACAGGTTCATCGAGCCGCGCGTGGCCAGAACGCGCAGACCGAGGCGCTTGGCCGCGGCGATCTCGATATCGATGCCGTCCTCCAGCCCGGCCGGAAAGACATAATGGTGGTCGGTGGTGGTGGTGCAGCCGGACAGCATCAGTTCGGCCATCGCCACCGTCACCGCGAGATCGAGCGCGTCCGGCGTCATGCGCGCCCAAATCGGATAGAGCGCCTTGAGCCAGGGAAACAATTCGCGGTCGAGCGCCGCCGGCACGGCGCGCGTGAGCGTCTGGTAGAAGTGGTGATGGGTATTGATGAGGCCCGGGATCACGACATGGTCGCGCGCCTCAAATGCCTTCGCGTTCGCGGTTGTGGGCTCCTTGCCTTTGCCGACGAGTTCGACGATCGCGCCGTTGTCGACAACAACGCCGCGCTCGGCGCCCTGCCCATCATTATTGGCGAGGATCGCCAAAGGGTCCTTGATCCAGATCGGTCCTTTCTCACTCATACTTATCCCCCTTCGCAGCAGCGATCCTACAGACCAATGCGATGGCAGGACCAGTCCTCTCCTTCGTTCGTCCCCGCGAAAGCGGGGACCCAGGTGCGAGTAACACAGAGGTCGTGGCCCTGGATTCCCGCTTTCGCGGGAACGAACGGAATATGTTGCCGCGCTGCGAGTTCAGCGAGGCGAGCGCGATGGACCTGAACACGATCACCGAAGTGGCGCGGCCAAAAGCACGCGCGGCGCTGCCGGACTGGCGGGCGGGCGACGCCTGGCTTGCCGGCGGAACCTGGCTTTACTCCGAACCGCAGCCGCGCCTCTCCCGCCTGATCGATCTTGCCGCGCTCGGCTGGGAGCCGCTGCGCCCGTCGGCCGACGGCCTGGACATCGCCGCCACCTGCACAATCGCGCAGCTTAATTCCGCCGCGCTGCCGGTTGAATGGGTCGCGGCGCCGCTGATCGACCAGTGCTGTCGCGCGTTCCTTGCCTCGTTCAAAATTTGGACTATGGCGACCGTCGGCGGAAACCTGTGCATGTCGCTGCCCGCCGGCCCGATGATCGCGCTCACCGCGGCGCTCGACGGAGTCTGCACTGTCTGGAAGGCCGACGGCAGCGAGCGCAAGATTCGCGTCGTCGATTTCGTCGAGGGGCCGCAGCGCAACGCGCTCGGCGCCGGCGATCTGCTCCGCCGCATCGAGCTGCCGGCTTCCGCGCTCACCAGGCGCACCGCCTTCCGCCAGATTGCGCTGTCGAAGCTCGGCCGCTCGGGCGCGCTGCTGATCGGCACGCTTGATCCCGGCAATGGCGCTTTTGCGCTCACCGTCACCGCCGCGACGCCGCGCCCGATCCAGTTTTCGTTTTCGCAACCGCCGGGCGCCGATGTCCTGCTTGCGCGCATCGACGCTGAGTTGCCGCTTGCCGCCTACTACGACGACATCCACGGCAAGCCGGCCTGGCGCCGCCGCGTGACGCTGCATCTCGCCGAAGAGATTCGCCGCGAATTGTTCCGGGGGCGGCCATGAAGCTCACGGTCAACGGCGAGGTCGCCGCGGCGGAGCCGGCACCCGGGCAATGCCTGCGGACTTTCTTGCGCGGTCTCGGCTGGTTCGGGGTCAAGAAGGGTTGCGACGCCGGCGATTGCGGTGCCTGCACGGTCTATCTCGACGGCGAGCCGGTACACAGCTGCCTGGTGCCCGCGTTTCGCGCCGAGGGCCGTGCGGTGACCACGATCGAGGGTCTTGCCCGCGGCGGTGAATTGCATCCGATGCAGCGTGCCTTCCTCGACGCGCAGGGCTTCCAATGCGGCTTCTGCACCGCCGGCATGATAATGACCGCGGCCGCGCTCAATCAGGCGCAGTGGGCGGACCTCGGCTGGGCGATGAAGGGAAACCTCTGCCGTTGCACCGGCTACCGCGCCATCGAGGACGCCTTCGGCGGCCTGCACGAGACCGAAAGCCCCGGCGAAGGCGCCGCTTGCGGGCACAGCGTGGCAGCGCCTGCCGGGCCCGACGTGGTCACCGGCAAAGCGCGGTTCACCCTCGACGTGGCGATGGACGGCATGCTGCATCTCAAGCTGCTGCGTTCGCCGCATCCGCACGCGGGCATTCGCGGCATCGATAAGAATGCGGCGCTTGCCGTTCCCGGCGTACGCGCGGTATTTACCCACGCGGACGCGCCGAAGGTTGCTTTCTCCACCGCGCGCCATGAAAATCGGTTGATCGATGCCGACGACACCATGGTGCTCGATGATGTCGTGCGCTTTGTCGGCCAGCGCGTCGCCGCGGTGGTCGCCGACAGCGAGGCGGCGGCGGAAGAGGGCTGCCGCAACCTCATCGTCGATTACGAAATCCTGCCTGCGGTAATCGATCCGGAAGCGGCGATGGCGCTTGGCGCCCCGGTGATCCACGACAAAAGTCCGCAATCCCGCATTCTTAATCCCCAGCGCAATATCTGCGCCGAAGTGCATGGCGGTATCGGCGACGTCGACAAGGGGTTCGCCGAGGCCGACGTCATCCACGAGGGCACCTACTTCACGCCGCGCATCCAGCATGCGCATTTGGAAACCCACTGCGCCATTGCCTGGATCGACGCGGACGGGCGATTGAATGTGCGCACAAGCACCCAGGTCCCGTTCCTCACCCGCCAGGAACTTGCCCGCGTGTTCGGTCTCGATCCTGCCAATGTGCGCGTGTTCTGCGAACGCGTCGGTGGTGGCTTCGGCGCCAAGCAGGAAATGCTGGTTGAGGACATCGTCGCGCTGTCCGCGCTAAAAACCGGCAGGCCGGTCATGCTCGAATTCACGCGCGCCGAGCAGTTCATTGCCGCCACCACGCGGCATCCGATGCGCGTTCACGTGAAAGCGGGAGCCAAGCACGACGGCACGCTCACCGCGTTGCAGATGCGGGTGATCTCCGATACCGGCGCC
>JBOHII010000434.1:0-12454 GCA_050725955.1 Pseudolabrys sp.
ACCGGGCTCGACCGCCTGGTGCACGCCGGCTATGCGCTGCTGCATTTGGTGACCTATTTCACCGTCGGTCCGAAGGAAACGCGGGCCTGGACCATTACGGCCGGCACCAAGGCGCCGCAGGCGGCAGGCGTGATCCATTCCGATTTCGAACGCGGCTTCATTCGCGCCGAGACCATCGGTTATGACGATTTCATCGCCAATCACGGCGAGACCGGCGCCAAGGAGGCCGGCAAGATGCGGCTTGAAGGCAAGGACTACGTGGTCGCCGACGGCGACGTGATGCATTTCAGGTTTGCCACGTGATATTTCTTTCTGTCATTCCGGGGCGCCGCGAAGCGGCGAACCCGGAATCCATAACCCGGACGCTGCGGAGTATGGATTCCGGGTCCGCGAGCTTCGCTCACGTCCCGGAATGACGTACGGATTGAATATGTCAAAACTCCACTGGGAAGATTTCAAGCCGGGCGCGGTCGCCTTTTATGGCCCGCGGCTGATCACACGCGAAGAGATCGTCGCCTTCGCCGCCGAGTTCGACCCGCAGCCGATGCATCTCGACGAGGCGGCGGCGAGCGCCACCTTGCTCGGCGGCCTGGGCGCTTCCGGCTGGCACGTCTGCTGCCTGCTGATGCGCATCATCGCCGACGGCTTTATGCTGAACTCGAGCTCAATGGGCGGGCCGGGCGTCGACGAGGTGCGCTGGCTAAAACCGCTGCGGCCGGGCACCAATATCCGCGTGCGCGCGACCGTTCTCGACACCCGCGCCTCCGCCAGCCGGCCGCAGATGGGGTTGGTGAAATTCCTGTTCGAGGTCATCGACGAGGCGGACGCGGTCCTGACGACGCTGTCGACCACGCTGATGTTCGGACGCCGCCCGGCGGGCGCGCCGGGAGATCGGCCATGAAATATTTCGAGGACATCCAGGTTGGCGACGTGTTCGAGGTCGGCCGCTACACCTTCACCGCCGACAACATCAAGGCTTTCGCTACACGCTTCGACCCACAACTATTCCATGTCGACGAAGCAGCGGCCGAGCGCTCGCATTTCGGCGCGCTGTGCGCTTCCGGCTGGCATACCGCGCTCGCCTGGATGCGGCTTATGGTCGATTATCGCCGCCGCATGGATGACGCCGTGCGCGCGCGCGGTGAGCCGGTCGCCGGCATCGGTCCGGCACTCGGCTTCCGCGAACTGAAATGGCTCAAACCGGTCTATGTCGGCGACACCATCGAGTATAAAACCGAAGTGATCGAAATGCGCCCGTCCAACAGCAAGCCGGGGCAGGGGCTGATGACCTTCCGTTCCACCGGCGTCAACCAGAACGGCGACCCGGTGATTTCGCTGGTGAGCACCACATTCGTCGAGCGGCGCGGGAAAACGCCATGACCGCTGCCGCCAGTAGCGCGCCGGTCAAGGCCGAAGAGCGGCGCGCGTTGGTCGTCGCCTGTGGCGCGCACGCGCTGCATGACGGCTACACCGATCTGATCTACCTCATGCTGCCGATCTGGCAGCACGAATTCGGCCTCGGCTTTGCCGCGCTCGGGCTGATGAAGACGGTGTTCTCCGGCACGCTCGCCGGCCTGCAGATTCCATCGGGATTTCTGGCCGAGCGGTTCGGCGTGCCGCTCGTGCTGGGGCTCGGCACCGCGCTTGCCGGTATCGGCTATTGCCTTGCCGGCTTCTCCACCGGCGTCGCGACGCTCGTCGCCGCGCTGTTCGTCGGCGGACTTGGCGCCAGCACGCAACATCCGCTGGCTTCCGCGCTGATCGCGCAGGCCTTCGCCGGCACGCGCTCGCTGCGGGCGCTCGGGACCTATAATTTCGCCGGCGATATCGGCAAGATGACGCTGCCGGCAACGGCCTCACTGCTGTTCGTCGTGCTGCCCTGGCGCGAAGCGCTGATGCTGCTGGGCGGGCTCGGGGTGCTGGCGGCGATCGTCATCTACGTGCTGATCCCGCGCTTGGCCGCCGAGGCAGCGGCGCCACCCAAACCCGCTGGAGGCGCGCGTGGCGGCGCCCGCCTGAGCCAGTTCGGGTTTCCGCTGCTGCTGACGGTTGGCGTCATCGACAGCGCCACCCGCATGGCCTTTCTGACATTCCTGCCGTTCGTGCTCACCGCCAAGGGCGCGAGCCTGCCGACGATCGGCCTAGCGCTGACGCTGGTGTTCGCCGGCGGGGCGGCCGGCAAGCTGGTCTGCGCCTTCATCGGCGCGCGCATCGGGGCCGTGGCCACCGTGTGGCTCACCGAGGCGATGACCGCGCTCGGCATCGTTGCGCTGCTGCCGCTGTCGCTTGCCGCCGCGCTCATGCTGCTGCCGCTGGTCGGCATCGCGCTCAACGGCACCTCGTCGGTGCTTTACGGTTCGGTGCCGGAGCTGGTCGCGCCGGCCAAGCGCCAGCGCGCTTTCGGCATTTTCTATACCGGTACCATCGGCGCCGGCGCGGTGTCGCCGGCGATCTACGGCATGCTCGGCGATGCGGTCGGCGTGCCGTCGGCGTTGATCGTCGTCGCCGCGGTGGTGCTGCTGGCGCTGCCGATCGTGCTGGCGCTGCGCCCGGCCTTGGCTAACGCCCCGGCGTCCTGACTCTGACCTGCCTGACCACCGCGGCGGGCAGCACGTCGAGATAGGGCCCGAGCAGAAACGCCTGACCGGAGCCCAAGCCGTACATGCGGTCATGCGCCGCCATCATTGCGCGCACCGGCCGCGCGCAGGCGGTGATCGAATCGACGAGCAGATCGTTGAACGCCTCCGGCGTCATATCAGTCTGGTAACGTAGATCGGTGGTGGCTCGCCGCACGATGCAGTCGGTGGCGCGGCGCACCAGCGGCAGGAGCGCGGCGTCCTTCTGGCGTACCGTCATCTGCATCCACGCCGCCGGATCGGCGGGCGGGGCGGTGGCATCGAGCGAGACATTCAACACAAGCGACAACCCGAACAGCGATTCGAGAATCATCCCGTGGGCCTCGCGAATCAGCGTATGCATCGCTGATATCGTAGCCGGAGTCGCGCCGCACGTGAAACTTGCAAGACGGGGCCGGAAATGCCGCCGAACGATTCGAGTTGCATGGGCACGCAGCCGAAAAATTTAATGCAAATACGCGCTAACGGATTCAAACGACTCGTCTTTTTGCGGCGGCCGGGAACCGGCGACCGCCCGCGCGAGTTGTCCGAGCGTTATGCGCAAAAAAGCGACAACAGATAGCGACACGCCAATGAGCGCCGAGCAAGCGGCACGGCTCAAGCAGCTCGCCCATGACGCTTACGACCTCGATGCATTCAAGCCGCACTTAAGCGAGGCCGAGGCGCGGCGGCGCATCGCTATGCTGACCGCGAAATTGCCGCTGCTCGACGGACCGCCGCACACGTTGTGACGCGAGAACAAAGTTTTGCTCGCGCATGATCGTTTCCGACCTTCCTTCGCCCGCCGCAGCGGGATTCGCGAAGGCGGGAAACCGGTTCCGACTTTAACTATAGGTCCATGATAGCGAACGACCGCATCGACCCGGTCGATCCGGTCACCAGTGACGTGGTGGCGGATTTCGCCGATTGAGCGCATCGGCCAAGCTGAACAATATTGAACAACGGCCCGGCGCGGGGCGGCTTATTTTCTATGCGCTGAATTTACCTTAGCCAGGGCGGCCAGCTATGCAGGGCCCGCAGGCGCTGGATTTTTTGCGTTTCTGGGGCCATATTACGCGGTGAGGAGCTATTACTAATGTCTATGATCAACTACCGGGCCCCGTCCGAGTTATTTCCCAGCCGCAGCCGCAAATCGCGCCGTCCGATCGGTTACAAGCGCTTTCCGACCGCGGCCGAGGCCATTCGATTTGCCATCGAGGAATTGCCGCCGGAATTGTTGCTCGGCGCCTATCTCGAGGTCGAGGAGAAGCGTTTCGACGGCAACGGCATCCGCCGGCTGTACGAAAGCGAAGACTATCCGCTGCCGCGCAAAGCCCCCGCCATCTAAGTTCGATCGGTCCGGCCGGCAAAAGAACCCCGCCGTGGCGGGGTCTCGTTTGGGGGAGGAATGCTCGAAGACGAGGCCGCTTCTGTCGCCCGTCGCAGCAGTCTCGACTCGCAGCGGCCGCATGCGACGTTGGCCGCTTTCGAGCGCCGGCACTGTAGTGGGCGGAGCCGGCGGCCGGAGGTGGCGGGCTCCGCTATCCCGGTAATCCACAGCTTGCGCGGGCATGGCCGCGGAGTTGCCCACCGATTTAATGCAACCGGCGATGACGATGGCGCGGTCAGCCGGCCGAACGCCGATTGTGATTGATCGGGGCGTCCATCCATTGCTTGAGGCTGTCGCCGATGACCTTCATCGCGGTCAAGGACGCGTGATTCAAGCTGGCATATCCGGCCAACTCGCGGCTGACGCGTTCGCCTTCCCCGCGCAGCATGTCGCGTACGCCTTGCAATTCGTGGATGACGCGGTCGATCTCCTCTATCGATGCGCCGGCGACGCGCCGGATCAGCGAATTCAGGCTTTCCGCAGCCGGTTCGGCGGCTGCTTCCGGCTCGCTGCGCTGCCGGCGCAGGACGACGTCGCGGCGGACGAATTCTCGGATCTCGCCCTCGAAGGCGGCAGCCGCCGCTTGGTCGACGCCGCCGCCGTTCGCCGCGACATTGCGGTCCGCGGCTTGTTTTCCAGGAGTCGATGTTTCGCTAACGCTGCCGTCCGCAACAAGCCACTCGGGTCGGTTGGCCGTCATGCTTTACTCCTTTACAGGCGCAAAACCGCTGCGCCGACGCCCCCCGAGACGGTGATTGCGACATTTAACTGGGGCAGCCTTTGGGCAGGGCGAGGGCGGCATCGCGGCGGGCAAGTTCCCGCCAGATTCACCAATTCAGCCTGAGACTGGCGGTGACGCTCTTGCTGCTGGTCGATTGACCGACATCCGTAATCGCCGTGGTGACGTGCAGCGGGCCGAATAGTTTTTGTTCGGCGCTCAGAGTGCTGTGGGTGACCGGATCGTTGCTTGCAGTCACCAGGGTGGCGCCCAAGGTCGTGCCGGACGCAAGGATGTCGAATTTGACCGTCTTCTGGTTGCCCCAAACCTGGGGCGTCGGGGGCGCGGTGGAAGGCGGCGCCGTCATCAGCGGCACATCGGACGGCGCAGGCGCGGACGGGCCGAACATCTCGGTCACCGAATAGCTGTCCTGCACGGTCACCGAGAATTTGCCGCCGAGCGGGATCGAATGCTTGAAAGTGGTGGCGAGCTTGCCCTGGTCGCAGGCCGGATCGACGCGCGCATCGAGAGAGGCCACATCGGTCAGTCCAAATGACGCCCAGGCCGCGCCGGTATCCTGGCCGGCTGCGTCGGCCGCGAACGGCTTGCCCGGCCGATAGCCGTCTTGCGGCGTGGTGAGCTTGAGATCGGCGCCGAGCTTGGCATCCCAATCATTGTCGAGCGGCGGCTTCACGACCAACGTGCCGGAACCGTCCGGTTTGTCGGTGTGGCTGATTGCAATTCCAGGAGGCTCATAAAGGCCGGACAGGCGCGGCGGCTTGGCAGAGCCGGCTTCGGCAAACGTCGTCGGATCGAACACAAGCGCATTTCCGAGTGCCGTCGTCTCGTCCGCTGTGAGCGGCGCGTCGGCCGTCGGCTGCGTTTCGCCGGCAGCCTCGGATGCCACCGGTGCAACGGCAGCGGCGGCATCGCCCGCCTCCTGCGCCGCCACCGGTGTGGTGGCGAGCGCGCAGACGAATGCGACGACCGCCCACCGGGCGCCGAGCATTGCGCTTGGCCGCATCGAGCAACTCTCCCCCGAAAGTCCGTACCGGCTTTTCCGGCGGTCGATGTTCGGCGCCAACCGGTTAAAGCATTGTTGAATTTGTCTCCTGGAACTTGGGCAAAGATGTGGAGTTAGGGCAATTGAGGACGCTGCCGCTGGAACCTAGACTGCGCGTCGGGGCGGGGAACCTGCAACAGGAGGGTTTTATGTCCGCGCTGATACCGATCATGCTCGCCAGTTCGCATCTGGTGCTGGCGGCGGCGCAAGTGCCGCAACTCAATATCGACCCGGGCTGTCATGAAGCGGCCACCGCCGCCATTTCGCCCGGCCGCAACGAGGACGTCTGCAAACGCGACGAAAATGACGCGCGCGGCAAACTTGAGCAGGAATGGGCACAATTCACGCGGTCGCAAAAGACGCACTGCACGACGCTATCGCGGCTCGGCGGCTACCCGAGCTATGTCGAATTGCTGACCTGCCTGGAAATCGCCAAGGCTGCCGACGCCCTGGACGAAAGCGACCAGCCGAAGGACGCCACTAAACCCTAGCGTTCAGGGCTTCTTGCCCGGCGGGGCGCCGTAGGGGCTAGCGGAAGTGCCCTGCATCTGGGCCAACTTGTAGGCCGACATTTGCTTCGGCTTATCCTTGTCGGCCTTGGGTTTCTTCTTTTCCTTGGGAACTCGCATCTGACCTTTTGCCATGACGACCTCCTAGGCGGTTCGAGGCGGCGGATGGTGATACGGCGGCCGACGGCCCGCAAGGGGCGTCCGGCGTCCACCCACACCGCCGGGGCTCATGCTCTCACCCTTTTGCTCTCACCCTTTAGCCGCCTTCATTTTGTCGGCGATGCATTTGGTGACGATGTCGGCGCGCTTGTCGAGATTGATGTCGGCATGGCCCTTTTCGGTCGCCATCCAGCATTCGGTGGCGGCGCGCGAATGGGTCATTGGCGCGTCCGGCGCAGCGGCCGCCTGCGGCGCGGCCGGGTATTCGACGGTTTCGCAGCCGGCAAGCGCGCCGGCGGCGAGCGCCAGCGCTAGGACGGCGATGGTTTTGCGGATGTGCGGGATCGACGGTGTCATGGCAGGTCTTCCAAAGCTGGCTCAGCCGCCCCCAGCAGGCTTAAATTCGGGCACGTGTTCGCCGCCGAACATGAAGTGCAGGCCGCGGCCCTCTCGAATCACGATGTGGATGCTTTTTACCGGCACTTTTCCCACTTCGGCAACTACCTTGGTGAGGCCCTCGGCCAGCAGGCGTTTCTGGTCATCGGTCCAGCCCTCGCGGATGTCGCATTGGATGACGGGCATTTGGCCCCCCGGTTTGGCGTTAAGATGACGGTTCAAAGATTATCGCTGAAATAAAGCCAGCCCAACAGGCAGAGGCCGAAGCCGGCCAAAGCGCCGAGCGCCGCGCCGAAAATGCGATGGCGCCGCCAGGCGAGCGCGCCGACGATGGTGCCGACCGGCAGGCCGGGCGAGCCGAGAATCAGCCCGATCAGGACCAGGTCGAACGGGCCGTTGAGGATGCCGATGTCGGACATAGGGATGTCTGCTTAGCAGGTGGCCGCGAATCTTGCCGCGAATTCATGCAACCGCGCCGCCGCTCGCCGCATTGAATGCATAGGGGGCGGCTCCTGTAATGGAGATTCCCCATGCGACATCCCCTGCACATTGCCGCCACGGCGGCCGCCGTCTTGATCGCCTCGGCCGGATTGGCCGCGGCCGCGAGCTCCGGCTCGATGGCGACGGACCATAGCGCGGCAAAATCGACGGCCAAGATGAGCACCATCGTCCTCACCACCTCCGAGCGCAAGACGATCTGGAAAGACCTGTCGTCGGCGAGCGAGCAGAAAGCGCCGGCGAAATTCCAGGCCGCGGTCGGCACCGACATACCGAAGTCGGTGACGCTGCGCGCGTTTCCGAAAAAAGTGGCGGACAGCGTGTCGACGCTTTCCGGAATGAAATACGCCAAGCTCAACGACAAGGTTCTGGTGGTGCGTCCGCGCGACCGCAAGATCGAATCGGTGATCACGGCGGCATCCGCGAAGTCGTAAAATTCCGCGCCCGCAGCTCTCTTTTCCCTCCTCCTTCGGGGGAGGGATAAGGGCGCCTGCGACGTGCGCGCCACTTTGCCGCCGCGGCGGCCGACCTTCACATTGTCGTGCGCGGGCGCGAACGCATGCTGCGCCAAAGCGTTTCCTTTCCGGACAGGACGAACATTCCGATACACGGAATTTGAATCTGTTGGAGGCGAACATGCGTTTATCATGGGTTGCTGGGGCCGCCACCTTGCTGCTCTGCGGCGTCGCGCACGCGCAGCAGCCGGCGAGCCCGCCGGCGAATGCCGAAACCACCATCGGCGTCGGCATTATTTGCAATACGCCGGATCAGGCTAAGCATTTCATCGCGCTGCAAGCCAATGGCAGCCGGCCGCGCGAGGCCATGGATGCGGTCAATGCCGAGGCCAACGACGCGCGCGCCTGCGGCGTCGCGACGATCGCGTTCGTGCGCGACCGCACCGTCGACACCGAAACCGTGCATGACAAACTGGTCGAAGTCGTGCGCATCAATGTCATTGCCGGCTACAACGGCGCCGTCTGGCGGCCGGTCGGCAATATGACGCAATACGCGGTGATGGCGGCGGAAGGCGGCGAGTCGATCTAGCCGCCGCGCACGCTGCGCTCGCGCGAATTCGCCGATCCGATTGTCAAACAGCCCTTCGTCGTTTGCGCTTCGCAGCGCGAAGCCGAGCGCCGGCGCCCGTATTCTTTTGCGGCGCCGGGTACGCCGTCGTGTTTCCCGTGCCCCTCGACGGGGGGCGCGGGGGGAGGTCGACCCCCGGCAAAAACGCCGAGGGGGTGGAGCGCCGCGAGGCGCTGCCGGTATGGTGTCGTGCCGCGCTTCCTTTGCGGGAAACGCGGGCGCCTCTCGGCGCTCCACCCGGACAAGCTTGCGCCGTCCGGGCTTATTTGCCGGCGATTTCTGTCCCCGGGGCCGTGCTTCCGGGCGCGGACGGAGCCCATTCCGGGCCCCCGATCCGGGCAGCTTTCGCCGCCCTTCGTCCGCGCCGCGTCCAGCCATTCAAGGCAGTCCCTCTTAGTGGGGACGGACGGCGACCCGAGGCCTCCCGGGGACGGGGTTACGAGCCCCGCCCGCAGGCGCCGCATCCCACCACGCTGAAATGACGTCTCATGACAACGCCCTCGTGGTTGGGTGGGATAAGCGGAATATAGTCCTATGACCAGTTTTTGTCAAGTGAGAATTTACGGTGGTTTCTCAAACAATCGTTGAGAACAGATCAAGAACAGTGTAAAAGGGAGTATTCGCGGCAGTTTGTTCGGTGACAATGGCGCCATGGCGATTCGATCCATTGTCCCAGCCGACATCGAGCCCCGCTACGAGGTCCACGAATGGCGCAATGGTCTGGCCATATTGTCGGCAGCGCATCCCGGCGAATGGAAAAATATCGTCGAGGTGTTGCGCGGCTTCACGCTGCTGAAAAGCGATGTCCTGAAACCGGGCGGTTCGAAAGGGCTGATCTCCAGCAAGTTGGACTCTCACTTCACCAAGCTTGGCTGGCTGGAAAAGAAATTCGAGACGAAAATTGTCGTGGACAGCGACGAACACGTGACGCCGACCCACAAGGTGGACTGCTACAAGAACCGGGTGGCACTCGAAGTGGAATGGAACAACAAAGATCCATTCTACGATCGCGACCTGAACAACTTCCGGCTCTTGTTCGAACTACGCGCTATCGACGCCGGCGTTATCATTACTCGGTGTACCGAATTGCAAAAGATTTTCAACAAACTTGGCCGGGGTAAGAGTTTTGGCAACTCAACAACCCACATGGCGAAACTATTGCCGCGGATTGAAGGTGGCGGCGGCGGAGGCTGCCCCATTGTTGTCTTCGGAATTAGCGGAGCCGGTTATGTCGAAGACTAACGGGCACGCAAAAACGGCGGGCGACGATCTTTTGCAATTTGTCGCCAAGCGGCGATTTGCGACGATCTTGGCTGACCCACCGTGGCAATTTATCAACAAGACCGGAAAAGTCGCGCCCGAGCATAAGCGTCTGGCGCGCTACGGCACCATGAAGCTCGATGAAATTGCCGCGTTGCCAGTCGGGCAACTCGTGGCCCCGATGGCACACTTATATTTGTGGTGTCCCAACGCATTGCTGCCGGAAGGTCTCGCCGTAATGAAGGCGTGGGGCTTCAACTACAAATCCAATGTCGTTTGGCACAAAATTCGGAAAGACGGCGGCCCTGACGGGCGCGGTGTCGGTTTTTATTTTCGCAATGTGACCGAGTTGGTCCTATTTGGTGTGCGCGGCAAGAACGCACGGACGCTTGCGCCGGGTCGGCGGCAAGTAAATTTTTTGGCGACGCGCAAGCGTGAGCATTCACGCAAACCGGATGAACAGTACGACATTATTGAAGCGTGCAGTCCCGGGCCGTTTCTTGAATTATTCGGGCGTGGAACACGCAAGGGCTGGGCGACGTGGGGTAATCAGGCTGATGACGGATATCGGCCGACGTGGAGGACGTACCCAAATCATTCCAGATCAACTAGCCGACTTGCTGCAGAATAGAATGATTGCTCGGAAGTACCATGCGTAATGTAACAACCGTAATAATGGACTTTGATAATACCCTCTACGACTGGGTATCTCAGTGGTATTTTGCTTTCAGCGCGATGCTAAACGAGATCGAGCGGATCAGCGGACTGCCGGCTAAGCGTCCTAAAACCGGAGATACGAAAGATTCACCAGCAGCACCATACTTCCGAGTACGCATTTTTAATTGAAGATCTTGAGATCATTCGGACCGGTTCAATCGAAGAGACTGTCGCGAAATATAGATCAGCAATTGAAAAATTCCGGTCAGCGCGAAGCGAGCATCTCGCTCTATATCCGGGCGTTTTAGAATGTTTGCAGAAATTGAAAGCCAGCGGAAAAACTCTGGCAGTTTTCACTGAATCGCAGACGTTCTACACGGTCATGCGTTTTAAGAAACTTGGCCTTGAAGGCCTAGTTCAATATCTATTTACGTCCGAAGATCACGAAACACCGGAAGCGTCGTATCTTCAAGCAGTTCGGGCTCATCCGCCAGAACACTACCAAATCAAGGAAACGATACAGCGTTCAGTGGGAAAGGGACGACTAAAACCAGATCCTGAAATTCTCAATAGGATTGTGACCGAAGTCGGGGCAAGCAAAAGCAACACCGTATACGTTGGCGACAGTCTCTATAAGGATGTTATTATGGCCAAGGATGCGGCGATTTTCGGGGCGTGGGCCGAATATGGCGAAGCTCGCGATCAACCAGGTTACGAGCTGCTTCGCGAAGTGTCACACTGGACAGACGACGACGTGCAGAAAGATCGGGACCTAAAGAAGCGCGATGTTGATGCAGACGCCGTTTTAAAAGACAGTTTTGCGGAGATAATAGACTATCTTTGATCTTTAGGTGCCTCATGCCAGAACGGCTAACCGCATCAGACATTGTTGAATTGTGGAAGACTGCAATTGAGGTTGAGCAGCATTTCAACACAATCGAAATGACTGTTCGGAATATTTTTGCAACGATTGTTATCGCACTAATTGCAGGTGTTGGTTACTCCCTCAAAGAAAACATAGAATTAGCACATAGTATTTCATTTGCACCTCTGGTTTGTTTAGCTGCAATTTTTATTACGGCACTATTCTATTTTGTTGACCGGTACTGGTACCACCCACTACTAGTCGGATCAGTGATCGAAGCCACCAGATTAGAGGAAGAAATCTCGAAGATTAGTGACGTTTCGATTAAATTGTCTAAACAGATATCCGATAAAAGTCCGGTGAGACTGCCAAAGTGGCTGGAACCGATCGCGCTTAAATTTATTATGGAAAAGCGCTTTCAAGAAAATAGAAAGTTGCACTCGGACGGCAAGATAGAACTTTTTTACAAATCGATAATGATTATGTTCGCAACGCTGGCAGTCATTACTCTGGTCACGAGCGTTGCCTAGCTAGCATGATAGAGACGGTTCGGGCTAGCGCCGCCGGTTGTTCTTAAACCCACCGCGCATCCCCGGCCTGCCGAGCTTCGACCGCGGCGAGTCCGCCCGCGCCGGCTTCACCTCGTGCGTCACGGCGATGCCCATTTCGTCGAGGCCGAACTTCTTCCCGTTACTCCGCTGCCATGATCCGCACGCGCGGCTCGATCTTCGGCCAGTCTTTCGCGCGAGCAAGGCGCAGGTCGTAAGACGCCTGCAGATTCATCCAAAGCTCAGGAGTCGTGCCGAAATATTTCGACAGCCGCAGTGCGATCGCTGCGGTGATGGCCGAGCGCCCGTGTACGATGTCGTTCACGCGCGCCGGATTGACATCAATGTCACGCGCCAGGCGATTCTGGCTGATGCCATAGGGCTTCATGAACTCCTCGGCGAGAATTTCACCGGGCGGGATAGGGGGAAGCCGCTTTGTTTTCGCCATGGCTGTCATCCTCTATGGTAGTCCACGATCTCGACCAGTTCCGCCGCGCCCTCGCGCCAAACAAAGCAAATCCGCCATTGATCGTTGATGCGGATCGAATGTTGTCCCCGGCGGTCGCCCTTGAGGGCCTCCAACCGATTACCCGCAGGGTGGCGCAGGTCGCTGAGCGCGCCCGCATTGTCGACCATCAAGAGCTTGCGGCGGGCCTGCCGCTCGATGCCGCGCAAGCGCGGCACATCCTCGTC